>NZ_JAEQCI010000137.1:0-13625 GCF_020738565.1 Microcoleus sp. PH2017_12_PCY_D_A
CCTCACTACGAACCTATTTTATTGTTTGATTGTTCGGACTTTATTCCTCGGATGAATGCGGACTAAAGTCCTCACTACGAACCTATTTTATTGTTTGATCGTTCGGACTTTATTCCTCATGAAAAGCCTATCTGCTAGCTTGCTTCTGAATTTTGGGTTTGGAGGCTTCCTTATCCTTGGATGCAGAAGTGTCAGCTTTTAAGAGTTCTGGGAATGGTGGCTGGAGGTTGTGAACTTCGATGTCCATTCCCAACGGCAGAGGTGGAAGCTGGGGCAGATCGTTTTCCAAATCCTTGAGTGCACTAGCGCTTTGTGTTTCCACAAATTTCGGCATTTGGGGTATTTTGGCGGTTTCCAAAGTGCCGATCATTTTTGCTACAGCGAATTCTAGCTGAGCACCGGGGTCGATCGCCACCCAACCTCGATCCGTCATTTGCCGGATCTCGAAGTGGAGGTGAGGCCCTGTAGACATTCCCGTACTGCCGACACGCCCGATCGTATCACCCTGTTTCACCCACTCTCCTGGTTTGACAAACAGTTCTGAAAGGTGTCCGTAGAGGGTTTCCTGAGACTGTTTGCTGTGGTTGAGAACCACTGTCAAACCGTAGCCGCCCAACCAATCGGCGATCGCCACTTGACCGGCATAAGCTGCTAGTACAGGGGTTCCCATCGGCGCCCCCAAGTCAGTGCCGGTGTGAAACCTACCGTAGCCCATAACCGGATGAGTCCGCCACCCAAAGGGTGAAGTAATTTCCGCAGCAATCGATAGCGGAAACAGCAGGCTGGTGTTGCCATTTCCGGGCCTGCCTAAGGGACGCGGGGTGAGATTGTAGTAAGCAAAACCTGTATTGCTGCCGCTGCTGACACTAATCGCACCGACTTGCACTGGCCCTAGTCCCATGCTGGGTTCGGGAGGGCCAGCGGCGTAGGCTGCGGTGTTAACCGAGTATCCAGCGTCTGCCGAGTATCCGGGGTTAGCTGGGTATCCCGTGTCTGATGAGTAGCCCGGGGGTGTGTAAGCAGATTCCGACTGGTTTCCCTGTCCCCAAAGCTGGTTGCCTATTTGTTGAACCGCTTGACCGACTTGACTTACAGGATTCCCGCTATTATTATTTCCGGCGACAGTTCCCCGAACATTGCCCGGAAGGTTCGGAACATTTCCGGGAATGCTTTGTGGCAGATTTCGAGGAGGAGGGGTGGCAATATAAGGGCCACCTGCGATCGGAGTTTCCGGGCTGTAGTTGGACTGTCCGGCGATCGAGGTTTCTGGGCTATAGCTGGGAGGGGCTGCTTCTGCTGTCACGGGTTCGGGAACAGCAGCAGGCCCGCACAAACCGCCAACTCCTTGCCCTCCTGACAGGGAACCTTCGCAGCCGGTCGATCGTTCTGCAAACTCGATCGTTGTCGGCGCTTCGTATTCGGTAGTAGCGCCAACGCTGTAGTCTGTTTGGTCGGCAGCGCGGGCTTCTGGGTTAACTGGTGCTTCAAAAGGAGGTTCCTGGGCCGTCGCTTCAGGCAGGGGAATCAGTGCGGGCTCCGGTAGATAATATTGAGCCGGAGGTTGTTCGGTGACGTAATCTGGCGATGGGGCCGCAACTTCTGCCTGGGGTTCGGGGTCTGGTTCTCGCTGCACTTGGGCTTCGGGTTCCGGGGGCGGAAGAGGTGCTTCAAATAGTGGCTGAAGTTCTGCTGCGCCGGGGAGGGCTTGTTCTGCTGGGGGAGTTTCGGTTTGAGCCCAAACTATGCCTTTGCTGAGCAGTCCCAGACTGGCAAGACAACCTAGTCCCACCAGCAGTGAGCGTTCGGACAAAAGGCGCGATCGAGTCCGGGCGCCTGTGGGGTGATTTTTTTGCTGTTTGGTGTTCAAATGGGCTGTTATTTGCTTGTCTGGAACTGATTTCACGATTTTTTTTCCCAACTCAACAGGGGACGCAAGGAGATCGGTCGATTTTAGATTTTAGATTTTAGATTTACTCGCAGCTTTTAATCTGGGAGGCTAAACCTTAGTCTAAAGTTTTGGGCTGCTCGCGACAGGAGTCGGAAAGCAAGTATCTGTTTTTTGGCGGTTCTGGATTGAATTTATGCCAATCCTTATCTTTATACAGATTTAACTGATTTTACCGGGGTGGATGTAATTTTTTTCGGGTCGAACCAGCTCGAATGCTGTGTCGGTTCGCGATCGATACCCTGGTTTTTCCGCTGCCAATTATCGCACTGCCAACTCGCCTGTGACGGCCACACTGATAATAGCGCTTTGGCGTTCGTCTCTGTTAATTAAGCTCCCCCTCTCCCCATCTCCCCCTCTCCCCATCTCCCCATCTCCCCATCTCCCCCGATCCTGGCCGATCGCACATTTAAACTTAGTCGCCAAAATTGTTGATTGTTTAGAATACAAGCTAACTAAATGATGCGCTTGGAGAAGGATACATTTCATGACTGTAGCTGGCGATCGCTCGACAAATTTTCCTGACTCTGGACGTACCGGACAACCTGACGGTATTAGCTGGCAGTGGCAACAGAGTGCCGAAGGCTTGCCCTATCTGACTTGCAGCTTGCTAGAACGGTGGTCTCACGGCTTTTTTACTCGCGATTTCTCGCCCCAAGGCCCGATCGATCTCACGGAAGTTCTCGCACCAGGATCTCCCGTTTACCGTCTCCAACAGGTACACGGCAATGTCGTACTCAAAACCAGTCAGTTGCCCCCAGTTGTGGCTCTAGACCCGGAAACAGCTACCCCCACCTATGCTTCTGCCGATGGCTTGGTAGCATCGCGAGATTTTGAGGCGCTGTGGGTTTGCTCGGCTGACTGCGTACCGGCACTAATTGCTGACACGGGCACGGGACTCGTGGCCGCCGTTCACGCTGGTTGGCGCGGGACTGCTGCTAAGATATTACCAGAGGCGATCGCTCAACTTGTGGCCGTCGGCAGTCAATTAGAAAATCTGAAGATTGCTCTCGGGCCGGCGATCGGTGGAGAGGTTTACCAGGTATCTGTGGAAGTGGCTGCCCAATTGGGAGCCACGATTGCTCCTCAGAATGCAGTTAGTGCAACAGCCGACGACATTCTGGAATTTTTGCACCAACTACCCGAATCGCCTGTGTTGACCGATCCAGAACCGGGAAAAGTACGGTTGGATGTTCGCCTCTGCAATGCTCTGCAATTGCAGCAGTTGGGAATTAATTCTTCTCAAGTGGCGATCGCTCCTTTCTGTACTTATTCTGACTCGGCTCGCTTTTTTTCCTACCGCCGCGATCGACTAAAAAAAATCCAGTGGTCGGGAATTGTCAGCGCATCTAACACAAGTTCCTGCTAAAGGCATTCGGCACAAGGTAAAATTTAAGATTGCCGGCTTTAAAAATCACAATCTAAATAAAAATCTTTGGATTGACAAATTTTTATTTCGGAATGCCGAATGCCTTCTACCTTATAGCCTCGTTTCGTTGCAGCCCTCTCAGGTCTCAAGACGCTGAGTTTTCCGCATACCAAAAAGTTTTATGAGTGAGCAAACTCCCTATCAACTGCTTGAAGTCGATGAAGATGCTTCCTTTGATGAAGTGCAAGAGGCCCGCACCCGTCTAGCCGAGCAGCACAGCGGCGACAAGAAACGTTTGGAATCGATCGAAGTTGCTTACGACGCGATCCTCATGGATCGCCTCCGCCAGCGACAGGAAGGGAAAATTAAAGTACCCGAACGCATCCGCTTTCCCGAACGCCTGACTCCCCCACCCGCCAGCTTTACTCCGTCTGCTCCGTCGGGGGGCCCAGCTTGGTTGCAGCGCCTGATCGATACTCCTAGCCGAGCCGACATTTTGTGGCCGGCTGGAGTTTATGTGGGGTTGGGCGGACTGAGTATTTATCCAGCGGCTAACGATTCTTTACTACAGTTGACTCTGGCTCTTGGGGTCGGCTCTTGTCTTTATTTTCTTAATCGCAAGGAACAAAAATTTGGTCGGGCTGTGCTGCTGACTGTGGCCGGCTTGGTTGTAGGCTTGCTGCTGGGAGGTCTTTTGGGCCCTTTACTCAGCACGGCATTTATCACAACAGAGAAATTTATCGCTTTGTTTACGTTTTTAATTCTGTGGCTGGTCAGCAGTTTTCTGCGATAGTCATTAGTCAGCAGTCATTAGTCAACAGTCATTAGTCAGCAGTCAGCCATCAACAACTAATAACTGTGGAATTAAAACCTGGACAAAATAACATCAGGAAATGACCAATGACTAATGACTAATGACTCATGTTCGCGCGATATTAACCTCGCACTAATGACCAATGACCAATGACCAATGACTAATGACTAATGACTAATGACTACCTAAAATAATCTCAACAGCTTCGCTCAAATTGTTAGCAATTAAATCCGGTTGGTGCATTTCTAGTTGGGTGCGATCGCGAATTCCGCACAAAACACCAATTACCTTGACACCGTGCGTTTTCGCTGCTATAATGTCTGCATCCGTATCCCCAACCATCCAAAGCTCGGAAGCCGGTGGCAATTCGGCGAGAGCTCTTGCCATCAGCAAGGGCTTATCTTTGACATCCCCGGTTTTGACGTAATCGTTGGGGAGGCAATAGCGGCGGTTTTCAGGGAAAAATTGCCCTAAATTGCAGCGGTTGAAAGCTTCGTCTAGTTCCCTGACGCGGCGCATAGTCATCACCGCCAAGTCTATTTCAGCGCGCTGCACCTTCTCTAGGGTTTCCACAGCGCCCTGAGCCGGTTTATCGTAAATCAGGAACGGCAGGGTGTGGACAGTTTGACGGCGTTTCTCGGCAAATTCGGCGGCTTGGGCTGCGTCTAATCCTGAGAGAATGCCGATTTCGGTTTCGGGAACCCGCGCGCGCTTCATGTCCCAAAACTCGGCTTTTGGGAGTTCGCCCACTGCTTGGCCCTGACGCTGAGTCTCGGCCAGACACTGCTGGTAAACTCGGTAATAGCGATCGGACACATCCATAATCGGGCCGTCAAAGTCGGTGATAAGTCTCAGCATTGAGCAGAGTATTTTTAAGATTTTCTACAAATTGTTCAATATTATATCAATTAAAGGTAACAGCTTTTTTACGAAACTTGACACAATTACCCAGGGGAGGTAATGTCTATAATAATGGTGCTAATTAAAGGCAACAGTTGCATTAAACTGTGGCCATCTTCAACTGTAGCGGTTGTAACTAATATCGGGGAATCTACAATTTTAAATCTGCTGCACAAAAAGTGCCAGCCGCTACCTATTGTTTATAAATTCCAGCCTCTATCGAGGCGGATTTTGACTGCGCTTGCTCGAAATAAAAAGTGGGTCAAATTAATATTTTGCCATTTTTAAAAGAGGGAAAAACCTGCTGGAAAAATCCCAAATTTATTGTGTCGATAAATTAGCCAGCGGTAACAGTTGCTGGCATCCCCCAGTATCAAAATCCCCATGAGAAATAGCAGCCAAACCACAACTAACTTTACCTGCTAACCTTTCACAGTGATGCTCTACAATAACGAGATGCTTCCAACATTGAGTTTGGAGAGCAGCCAGAGAAGTATTAATACTCTTCTTTATAAGCTGTTATCCTTGCGCCGGCTTGAATACCTCGTAGTCGATCGAAAATTTAAGATTCAAGAAATATCTTTGAACGTGCAAGATTTTGCCGACATTCCCCAGGAAGTAGGCAGAGGTAAAGATGTCCGCGATAGTTTTCCCGAACTGATCGGACTTGAAGCAATCCTTGAAGATCTTATAGAAGAACCAGAGGAGGACTTTCAGCTAAAATCCATTACCAGAGTTCTCAAAGACGGGTCTTATTTGTATCTAAATTTGTACATTTTTGGTTTTACAGAAGCAGGAAATGCAGAGAGATTGATGATTTTATGCGAAGATGTGACAGATCGGATTGCAGCTCAACAAAGCATAGTTCAGGCAGCAAACGAAAACAGTATTAAAGTCGATTACTTAGCTGCGGCTAGCGATTATATTGACAAAATTCTTAACTCCCTAGGCGATGTTTTGTTAGTGACAGCCACATCGGGAAAAATCAAAAAAGTGAATCTAGCGGCCCAGCAATTATTTGGATATACCGAATCGGAATTGATCGGCAAACCCATATCCATGATTACGGCTGACGAGGAATTGTTGCGCCAAGTCAGCCAGCTACCTCCGGCACTTAAAAGCGAATCTTGGCATCAAGTAAAAGTAGTTTGCCAAACGAAAATTGGTTTAAAGCTGATTCTCGCGTTTTCCTGTTCTACTTTCGAGACCAGCATAGAAAGCGACTATGCAGACAGCGATAACATACAAGATTTTGTTTATATCGGCCGAGACATTACCGAGCAGCAGCGCACAAAAAATCGTCAAAAAGCACAGTATGCTGTGACTCACATTCTGTCAGAATCAACTTCTCTAGAAATGGCAACTCCGAAAATTATCCAAGCTATTTGCGAAAGCTTTGGGTGGGATATTGGTGAACTTTGGACGCCGACTTCTGGGGAGAAAGAAACGAGATTTAGTACCCAAAAACAATGCGAAAACCTGCCGCGGTTGTGCCTGCCGCTCTGCTGTCCGATCGAGGAAACTCCGCCCTTGCGGCGGGTGGGTGTTTGGCCGGTGGCGAGGGAAGTTAGCGAGTTTGCCGAAAAAAACCAACAGATTGTTTTTGCTCCGGGTGCGGGTTTGCCCGGATATGTTTGGCGCAGCGGTTCTGGGCAGTGGATTACTGATATTGTGGGCGATCGCGATTTCGTGCGCCAGCGCTTGGCCGAGGAAGCGGGATTGCGATCGGGATTCGGTTTCCCCATTCACGCTAGCGGTCAAATTGCGGGAGTAATGACTTTTTTTTCCCGGGAAGAACTGCCGCCGGATGAAGATTTGCTGCAAATGATGGCTGCTATCGGTTCTCAATTAGGACAGTTTGTCAAGCGCAAATATGCGGAGCAAGAATTGCAAGAAGCCGAAGCTTCAATCCGATTGTTGTACGAGCAAGAAAAACAGCAAAGTCAAAAATTGGCTCAGCAAAATTTAGCCTTAGAACAGACTAAATTAGAGTTAGAATCTGCTAATCAGGCATTGCACAGACTTGCATCTGTGGACGGTTTGACTCAGATTGCTAACCGTCGCTGTTTTGACAAAGCATTGCAATCAGAATGGCAGCGCATGGGTAGAGAGAACAAGCCCCTGTCTTTAATTTTGGTAGATTTAGATTTTTTCAAGTTTTACAACGATCGCTACGGGCATCAAGGAGGCGATGAATGTCTAAAAAAAGTGGCTCAAGTTTTAGACAGCAATGCTCACCGGGGAGGCGATTTAGCAGCCCGCTACGGTGGGGAAGAATTTGCAGTAATTTTGCCAGAGACTGATGCTAAGGGAGCAATGCGGGTAGCTGAATCAATTCGCAGCGATTTGAAAGCTATGGCAATTCCTCATGAAGCTTCAAAGATAAGTGAGTCTGTGACAGCGAGTATCGGCGCAGCTAGTGCTGTGTTCGCTCCTGAACTATCTGTGGAGTGGTTGATTGGAGAGGCCGATCGCGCGCTGTATCAAGCTAAACTAGAAGGGCGCGATCGCATAGTTTGTCTAGACTCAAAGACAGAATTTCAGGGCCCGAAAGGAGTATTTTCAGATGTTCATTGTGAGAGAAGCTAAAATCGCTGACGCACCTGCAATTGCACGGGTTAATGTAGATACTTGGCGGACAGCTTACCGAAACATCGTACCAGCAGATTACCTCGCCAAGCTGTCCTATGAAAAACGAGAAAGCAATTGGCAAGAAATCCTGTCAAACGTCAAAAATACTGGGGATTATGTCTGCGTTGCTGAAAATGACTCGGGACAAATTGTAGGTTTTGCTGCGGGAGGTTGCGAGCGCACGGGCAAATATGTTTATCGAGGAGAATTATTTGCCATCTATATTTTGGAGGAATATCAGCGTCAAGGAATTGGGCGCCAACTCGTGCGCTCTGTTGCCACAAAATTGGCAGAATTAGGATTGAACTCGATGCTGGTTTGGGTACTGGGAGACAATTCTGCTTGCAGGTTTTATGAATTTTTAGGAGGCAAAAAAGTGGAGGAACAACAGACAAGCAGAGCTGGAGTTTTAGTCAAAGAAATTGCTTACGGGTGGACGGATATCGCAGTGCTGACAAACACGCCTGCATGAGCTAAAAAGTGGAAGTTTTATAGCGGTTCTCAAGCATGGTGAGGTATGCGCTATGCCCTATGCGCGGCGCAGGCCTATGCCCTATGCCCGGCGCAGGCCAGTCGTCCGCGAATATGAGAGCTTGAAAGGCTATATCAATCATCGCTCAAACTTCCCCGTTTCATTTGTTCCCGTTCAATTGCCTGAAACAAAGCTCTAAAATTACCCGCCCCAAAACCTCCAGCTTGCACTCGTTTGTCATTAACAAAAGTAACTCGACGCTCAATAATCTCGAAAAAGAAAGTCGGTTCGGCAAAAATGGGCTGGGTAAAGATTTGCAGCAGCATCGCAGCGGGAGTATCTTCTTGCCAATCTGCCAAAACTTCGGAAGCTGCAATGGCTTGCCAATCTGCGGGCAAATAGTTTTGCCGCAGCCGCAATTGGGAGTAATATGTTGGAGGAACTGGCAAAAAAGGCAAACCGCGCGATCGCAAATCGGCAACAACCCCGACAATATTATCAGTTTGCAAAGCCATGTGCTGAATTCCCGGCCCTCGATTTGCACTCAAAAACTCTTGAATCTGAGAATTAACCGATGCCGGTTCATTAATCGGGAATTGCACCCCACCTTCAGCATGAACCATAACTTGACTCCGCAAAGCCGACTTCTCAGTTTGAATGTCAAAATTTTGCTGGCGCTCAAAACCTAATACTTTTTGATACCAACCAACAGCACTTGACAAATCGCCCGATTCAACATTTAAAACTACGTGGTCGATGAGAGTAAACAGCGACAGCTTACCAGAAGCCCGTAGCAGTGAATTCTCGCCGATGCGCTCAACCAGCGTGTGGCTTAAATCTCCCCAACCAGCGATTTTTGCCCGCTTAAAAAAGCCTGCTGCTGTTAGGTCTTCTTGAATCGGTTCCAGGATTTCAGCGCCTGCCGCAGCCGCTCTAGCTACCGCTAATTCGATATTTTTTACCCGAAAACCCACATCGGCAATCCCGGGAGGATGAAACTTCAACCAACTAGCAGCGGGACTAGCGGGTGTCAGGGGCGAAGATAAAACAAAACATACATTGCCGCTGCTGACAGCTTCAGTGCGAGTGTGGCTGTTGGAATAACCTGCTGTTGATTGAAAGCCTAAGTGGCTGACAAACCAGTCGCGGGATACTTTAGCATTTTCAACGTAGAAGTGAATGCGATCGAACTCCATAATCAATAACTGAAAATGGAAACTGAAAAATGAAAAGTCGGCAGATTTTCAGTGGGAAACTTCAAGGGAGGGATTGAGGAATGGATATTTTTCATGATTTTTTTGTGCGCCCACTTAATAATAACCTAAAAATTGAATATCCTAGCTCCCTCTGAAGGTAGAAATAGGTCGGCCCTTAAAAGAAACCCGGTATCTGCGATAACTTGGGTTTGGTGGCGAGGCCTTCGCCACCAGGACTCAGGCAAAAAATGGTTTGAGGCGGTACTTAGCAGCGCTCTCGGGGCGCAGTGCAAAGCTGAAATATAGACTTGATTCGCAAGTTTTCCCACCCAAAAATGTCATAATTTTTATTACCTTCTGCTTGGGCTGACTTCGGGCTGCAAATCACTCTTGAATCGCTAAAAGAACAAATGACTTTCTGGCTGAATATTAATTTCCATCGGCACAGCTTGCGGGTCAGAAGCAAGAGCAAACATAATTGCATTGGCAGCGGTTTCGGCACTCAGCATTTTTGACCTATCTACCTTCAAACTCACATTATCCCAAAAGGCAGAATCTACCCCCCCAAAATAGAATAGCGTAAACTTAATGCCGTAGCGCCGCAGCTCATCTGCCATGCACTTGCTGAAACCAACTACCCCAAACTTTGAAGCGCAATAAGCGGTTCCCATCGCCATCGAATGCTTGCCCAAAATCCCGATGACATTGCAGATGTGGCCGGATTTGCGGTCTTTCATCACATTTGCGGCGGCTTGAGATGTATAAAAACTGCCTTTCAAGTTCAAGTCAAGCATGGCATCTAAATCAGCGGGTTCTAGCTTGTTCCACTGCTTGAGAATTCCCGCACCGGCAGCGTTTACGAGGGCATCAATTTGCCCGAAATGTCCAGCAGCTTTCTGCATCAGCGTTTCGACTTGCGACAAATCGGTGATATCTGTCGGTACGCACAGTACCTCTGTTGTCGAAAGTTCGCTTGCTAAAGTGTCTAATTTACTGCTGTCTCTGGCGGCGAGCACTAGCGTCGCACCCGCGTCGGCGAGTTTCCGGGCTACTGCTGAACCGATGCCGCCAGTCGCACCCACCACAACTACAACTTTGTCCTGCATATCCCTTTACATTTCTTTACGTCCAGATTGTATGATAGCTCAAGTTATGGGAATTGGGGATGGGGCATGGGGAATGGGGCATAGGGCATGGGGCATAGGGCATGGGGCATGGGGAACAAATACCAATAATCAATAACCAATAATCAATAACCAATCCTATCGTTTCCGGTTACATCGGTATTATTCAAACACTCAACAGTCAACAGTCAACAGTCAACAGTCAACAGTCAACAGTCAACAGTCAACAGTCAACAGTCAACATCATTCCGGCGCAACCGGAATTGATATCACCAATTCCCCATTGCCCTGTTTGGCCCATGCCCCATGCCCCATCCCGGAGCTTCGCTCCGCCCAATTCCCAATTCCCCATGCCAATAATTAATTTAGGGAAACTTGCCAGCCTTTTTCGGTTTTTTTTAGTTCTAGAGAAGTGCAGGATTGTAAGAATTTAGGAAACTTTCTACCGAGATTAAACTCTTTAATTATTTGGGTGATTTGTTTGCCGTATTGTTTGTGAAATTCGCTGCCCACATTGGAGAGAAATACAGAATTGTGAGGAGAGTTGTCGGTTAAGTCGCTCACTATTTTGACTAGAGCTTTTTCCAAGTCTTCCAAGGAATTGATATCTGTCAAAGTCCCTGATGTTGCTTGGTTATGATTGAGATTTTCTTTGTTGAGTATTGGAGGTGGGGGCGATAATTTAACTTCAAAAAGAGTTACATAAGTCTGAGATATTTCTGATGGTTTGTGGACAACAAAATCTGTGGGATATTTGAGAAATATATCCCTGGTTTTATTGCCTAGAGAATGATTGGTAACAACTTGACTGAGGACTAAACCGTAATTTTCTCGAAATAAAGCTGACAGTGTAGAAAGTTTTATCCATTGAGTTGAGGTTCGTTGTTGCTCTTTTTTGATTAATTCTTTTAGCTGAATAACTAATTGTTCTACGGGTGTAATTTCCGGTTCGGTTACGAGGGAATAGGTTTCCATTTGTCCGGTTTTGCTGTTTAAAACTATGATTTTATCTATTTGTTTGCGGACTTGAAAGACGGTTAATCCGTGGGCTTGCAGTGTGTTGCTGAGGTGGGTGAGGGCGCGATCGGACGAACAGACAAAAATCTCCTTGGCTGTGGGATAATGTACGAAAATCGATGCGCCGACTGTAGCCATTTTTAAGTCGGCACTGTCTTTTCCGGGGGGGACGTGAATCAGTTGATAGCCGCGCTGGTGAAATTCGGCATCTTTCTTGCCCATGCTGCGCCAGTTGGCAAAGGCGACTTTGATTTGGATGGGATAGTGGGAAATTCCCTCAAGGAATTTTTCGGTTTCGATGTTGAGTTGCAAGTTTTCGACATCTAGCAGCAAGATAGCAATGCCGGCAGGAAGCGAATTTGTTTGGTGGGCGGTGGGAGTTGGAGGTTTTGCTGAAACTGAGTTTTGTGATTGGGCTGGTGGTGTTTGGGGTACGGCTAGCTGCTGAATTTTGGCAAATAATTTGCTGAATTGAGGTGAATTGATGAATTCGGGAACCAGCAGAATTTGGAGATATTTTTTTGCCGTCAGCAGCAGCAAATCTGTATCGCTGGCTACTTTAAAATTTTTTGTTAATTTTCCAATCAAAACTGACTGAAAAGCAGGTTTGGCCCAGGGGGTTTTCCTGTATTTTTCAGCTATCCATTCGGGATGCTTTTCCTGGATGGATATTAGTGTTTGAGCGATATAACGACTGATGGCGCTGACTGCGACTGATTCTTGAGTCGCCAGCAAGGGAGTTCGATCGGGCATGGCCCTCTACAATGCGGATGGTTTCTCAATCTATGATACTGTTAGTTCCTCATCGGGTGTCGGACGATCGCCCGCCAAATTAAACCGCCGCCAATTAACGCCAGCCCCGCCAGCCAAATTTGCGTCTCCACCCAGAAGGCAAGAAACAGACAACTCCCCAAGCCCACCCAACCCAACCACTGCGGGTAAAGCCTTTCGGCGCTTGTAAGTTGCAGGGCCGCTGCGTTGGTGATAGCGTAGTAGATCAAAACGCTAAAAGCGCTGAACGACCAAGTGGTTTTGACATTGCCGGTGAGGATTAAAAGTGCGATCGCAATTTCCACAACCACCACAGCCACATAGGGAGTTGTCCCCGCAGGATTCAGCCGCGCCAAGACTCTCGGCATATCCAACCGCCGCCCCATCGCCAGCCACACGCGCGACAAGCCTAAAATTAAGTTCAGCAACACTCCCAGCATGGCAGTAATGGCACCGACGGCTAGGAGTTGGGAAACTCCGGGAATTGGAAAACTGCGGGCGATGACTTCCAAGGGTGCAGCAGCGGTGGCAGTTTCTAGGGACAATTTATCAACACCCCCCGTGCCTGCAACAACTATTGCTACCGCCACGTAAAGCACCATTGTCAGCACCAAAGTGAAAATTATGGCTTTGGGAATGGTTTTGCTCGGTTCCCGCACTTCCTCGCTCATGGTGGCGATGCGGCCGTAACCGGTGTAGGCGACAAACATCAGGGCGGTGGCGTGGAGGATGGAGCCGATCGAGCTATCATTCTCTAAACTGGGCATTTCCCACCGGACCTCTGGCAAACCCGCAGCAATAAAGACAGTCAGAGATAAGAGTGTAACTGAGACTATGACTGTATTGGCAATTTGCGATCGCCTGATTCCGGTCAAGACAATTAAAGTTAGGGCGGCAAGGGCGATTAATGCCGTTAGGATGAGATAAGTGCGATCGGCTACACCAAGTGCACTTAAAAAATACCCCGCAAAACCCAAAGCAGCAGTAGCAGCCGAAGCAGTTTTAGCTAAAAGAAACATCCAGCCGGCAGTAAAACCCAGCCAAGGATTGAGATATTTGTAACCATATTCATAAGTACCGCCGCTAACAGGATGATTCGCCGCCAATTGAGCGCTGTTAAGGCCGTTGCAAACAGCAACTAAAGCAGCAACAGTCACAGCCCAAATCACTCCCGGCCCCGCAATTTCTGTTGCCATTGGGATACTCACAAATACTCCCGTGCCCACAATCGAGCCGAGGCCCATGAGAGTTGCACCGAAAACACCTAATTCTCGCTTTAACAGAGACGGAGACATAATTACACTCGGGTTAGTTTAATACAAATATGTGGCTGGAGACACCATCCTGCTTATTGTTCAGGACTTTCCTGCGGGGTTCGGAAACCGG
>NZ_JAEQCI010000022.1:0-72347 GCF_020738565.1 Microcoleus sp. PH2017_12_PCY_D_A
CTTGCAACTGATGCTGGTATACATCTCGACAATGCGGCCATGCCAGTTGTAAGAAGGTTCATCTGGATTGTTGCCAGCCACCTTGTCACCAACTCTGAAGGCTTTGAGCGGGTCAGAGCAAGGGACGCCTGTGAGTAGTTCCACCAGTTTTTGCTTGTCCGAGAGGGTGAGTTTTGCGATTCCATTGCACAATTCCAAAACAGTTGGGTTTTCATCCGCAGAATCCGCAGTCGCCCTCAGTGTAAGGATTGTTGCCACAGAGGCATCCGCAGAAAAAGTTGTTTTCTGCGGATGTTCTGCGGATGTTTTAACGACAGAACAAGGTTCTGCGGATTCTGCGGATGATTTCTCACTGTGTCGCTTGCGGATACCTAAATAATAGGCATTACCCATTTCTCGCCCATTTAGTTGCGCTTCCGTGTGCCGGTGCTTCTCCAGTTTAGGGAAAATCTCACAAAGCCGAGCGTACAACTGGTTTATAGCCTTCACCGGCTTATCCCACTGGTTAGGTAGCTCGTTCCAGACTAATTTCTCCTTGCCCTTCTCGTTCCACTCAAGCTCAAGTATCCCCGCTTCTTGATACCACTCTTGTAACTCGCTCCATAAGTCTTTGGCATAAACCCGCTCACCCTTACCAGCTTCATACCCCAAGTCTCTGACAAACTGCCAAAGGTGCCGGCTCTCTTCCTGAGCTTCCCGCATCGCCTCACGAGTCGCCTTGTAGTCAATACCCTCCGCCAACAGCTTCGGCATCCGCTCCAACATCTTGTTAAGCATCGCCGGCGCAATCCGCTCAAGGATAAAGTTCTCATCATCCTTAAAGCGCGGGTCAGCCTCTAGCTCACCCTGAGACGCATCAGCGCTGTGTTTGTAGGTTTTCTTAAAGCTCAAGATGCCGTAGCGGTCATCAATTGCAGCCGTTCCCCCGGTGATAGAGGGTAGTTTGTTGCAGTTGGCAAAAAAGATAGCAGCAGGCTTGTACTCATAGCTGTCCTTACCCTTGCGTTCAATGTCTACCGGGTCGCCCGTAATTAGCTGCTTGAGGCTCTGGATGGTATCTAAGTCTACTTTTGCGGTATTTTCCGAAGCCCAATTACAGATACTTCCTTCAATCCCAGCCAGAGAAAACTTGCGGCCGTTATCGTAGGACTTGAAATCTGACAGCGACTTGCCAGTCATACCCCGCCCGAACACAGCGGCCAACACAGCCCGCAGCGTATCCTTGCCATTAGACCCCTCGCCGTAGCACAGCAAGCCTTTGACACCCCGTCCCGTCAGCTTCGAGCGAACCAGTTTCAAATTCAACGCAGCAGCAGCAGTTCTCAGAAATATCTCGCGCTGTGACGGCTCAAGACACTCCAACAGGCGATCGCAATCCGTCGCGTCAATATCGGGGTCATACGTGCAGCCGACATAGGTATAGACCTGCTTGGGGTCATGTGGCACAAGCGAATGAGAGCCATCAGGATTGATTTTCAGCACCCCTTTAGTAGTGTTCAACCCATCAGGGTTGATGGTGTTGGGGTCTACGGCCACCGCTAAGAGTTCATAGCTGTAAACCTCGTTGACACTAGCAGGGTTGGCACGGTTGCAGCGATATTTCCCTTTCACCAATTCAGAGTAGGTGCTCAACCACTCAAGAATGCGCCGCTTCTCGGGAGCTTCCGGTCGCAACTCATAATGAGTCCCGGTGAACTCAAAAAGCTGTCCTGCTATTGAAGCCCAAGGTGTTCCAGAATACAGCGCATCGACAGCCTTTTGTACGTAGTTTCGCTCTGGAGTCGGCGCTGTGTCTGGGATGTAGTCGTTGTAATACTGTCATACTTCTGGCATACTACTTCTTCTCGCGTGCGCGGGTGAGGAGTAATAGAATTTATTAGATTTTCGGCGGTTAATTTTTTACTCGAAATCCAGTCAGCAATGTCTAACCCCTGACTCTTTGGTAGGTTGTCCCAAGCGGGTGATTCCGGGTAGGGGTACAGCCATTGAGCGTCAGGGAAGTCTTGGGCAATTTGTTCGGCGTGTTTGATTCCTGGTACGTCGCGGTCGGGGCAAATTATTACCTTGCCACCGCACAAATCCATGCTGTTTGTTTTGTCCCATTTCCCAGAACCGCCGATATTGCATGTGGCGGTAAAGCCTAGGTTCCGCAGTACATCCGCACAAGGCTCGCCCTCAACTATGAAGATGAGCTCATTTTTGGCGATCGCCTTTTGCACGTCGGCGTAGCGGTAAACGGGGATGCGTCCGCGCTTGATTTCCCCAAGTCCTGAAACCCACTTGCTACCATCCCAGTGCTGTTGGGTAATTTTTTTATTGCCGTTGCCATCGTCAACTCGCTTGACCCGAACTAGCGGCGAACCGTCACGCGCTGGATACTCCCAGTAGCGAGTTTGCGCCGGGCGAATTTCCTTTTGCTCTTGAATCGGAGCGTAGTAGAGCTTGCCCTCGCCGTCTGTCTTGGTGGTAGCTGTCCAGCCTTCTGCCGGGGGGTTCTCACGATTGCAGACTGACAGTTCCCCAATGCTGTAGCACCAGTCGTGTTTACCGCAGTGCGGACAAGGGTTTTCTTTGGAAACGGTGACAAGTCTGGAGTTTAAGGGGTATGATGGTGTGTACATAAGACAAGTTGCCCGTCCTCTGGACAGGCTGCGAGTTTACAAAAAGCCGTTGCAGTCAGGTCTCAATTGAGTAGCAGCGGTTTTTTCGTGTTTAGTTTTTAGAAAATTCAGAGCATAGAAGAGACCGCTCGCTAGAAAATTAGCGAGCGGACAAGTGAGTCGCTGCGTGCACAGCCACCCGTTTCAATCTTGGGGATAGGGATAAAAGATTTAGGAGGCCCACGAGTGGCGTGGGACTGTTCTGATTCTCCAGCAATAACTTTGCAGACATAGACAGTCATGGCGCATGGGATGCTCCAAGAATATATCAACGCCATAGTCTCATCTTGAAGCCAGGGTATGCCCATCACGGCGGCGATTATTTTGCTCTCTTCCTCTTCGGTCTCCCCTCTTGCAGGTAAACCCATGAGCCGTCTTAGTCTGTCCAGATATGCTTTGATCTCCATTTTTAAATGCTATCCCAAGACCCGCTCACTGAATACGTCGTCGAACGCTTTTACCTTTAAATCCGACGAGTGATTTTCTGGACGTAAACGCCACGAAAATCACCCGTCTTTTTCGGCTGCAGCTCACTCCCCAGTCAGTCGCCGATACTCAGCCTCAGCAGCCTTGTATTTCTCTGAGCCACCTTTGGAAACCTGCCAGATTTCGCTGATGATTTTGCCCTTACCGTACCCCCGAGCCTGCAATTGCAGAATCCGTTCCAGAAGTTCTGAATCGGCGTTCTGAGCTAGTTGAACGTTCTCTGGTTCCTCTTCTTCAGAATTCAGTGCTAGAGCGCGTTCTAGAAGTTCTCTGTCACCGTTGGATGCGATGAGAAGTTCTGCCTCGTTCCGTCGCTGTTGTTCGGACACGTAAACCGACGTGCTGATTTCATCCACCAAATCAGCAGCCACGGCGGCATCTTTCATAGCCTCGAATTCTTCAGCTTTGGCTACCTTCAGAGCACAGCGCCGCGCTTCAAAGCAGCAAGCAAAGCCGGACACCAGGGCAACACCTTGCATGAAATTGTGCAGGGGGATTTTCCGGGAAAAGATGAACGGCGGCGCCAGCCACAAACAAACCCCAGAGATGGATAAAGCCGAAACTTTCAAGAGCGACACAGCATCACCCCCAGTCCGACTAAGGCCCCGACTGTACTTGCGATTAGCCGAAAGCGAAACTGTAGCAGGTCTATTTTCAAGATTGCGATGATGGCATCATCCAGTAGCCACGCGGTAGCGCTGACGATGAGTTTAAGGACAAAGAGTGCCTGCACGAGCAGCAGCAGGTTTGGGTGAAGCGATGCCATCCAGCAGAGGAAGCTGGAGGCAATCGCAGTCAGCAAAAAGTTGTTACCAAGTGCGATCGCCTTTATCATTCTGCTGCCTCCGGCTCCCACAGGCAATTATCTATGTACTCCTGTGCCGAGCGATGCGCTGCACATAGAGATTCACACAGCCCGCCATCAATCAAAGCCACAAATCGCCCGCCACGGTGGACAAACTTGTTATCGCGGTAAACTTGCCAAGCTACGCCGTATTCTTCTCTGAAAATTCGGATAAAGTATCCGCTGTGCCAGTATCGCTCGTCTTTCATTCCAGGCAGTCGCTTGCCTTTTTCTTCAGGCAGTGGCATCAATGCTTCCAGCAATTGCAGAATCACTTTTCAGTACCCCCTAAAAGCTTGGTTTTGATGGCTTCAATCCGCGCGGTAGCATCGGTTTCAGCTTTCTCTAATCCAAAACCCAATCGGGCATAACCAGGGCGCAACCCTTGCAAATGTTTGCCTAGACCTGCATCAGCGCGCTTCTTTTTTAACTCGTTGTCGGCGACACTTTTTTCGTAGCCCCGGTGCAATTTGTGGACTTTTGCATCGGCTTCTTCAATCTTGGTCATGGCGCTGTAGGCTCGCTTTGATTGGCGCGCGCCGTCGGTCTTTTCCTTTGCTAATTCCTTCATGGCGTCCGCTTCCTCGGCGGTGAAGTAGCGCGGGGTATCGCATACCGGAACAGAGCGGATGGAGCTAAACTTGCCGGGATTTAGCGGCGTGATGACGCTGGCATCGGTTGGTTTGCTAATCGCTTCTGATTTGTGGCTGATGGCATCGCTACTGCCACCGCCGAATAGGGTTGTCATTACTCCCATGGTTATTTGGCTCCTATTTGAATGTTGATGCGGATAGGGGGGAATAGATTTAAGGGATTGATTTGTTGCCACATAGACATAGCCAGCACAAACACCCCCGCCGATGCGAGTACAAGTGCGAGGAGTTGTCCGAAGTCAACCCAGTCTAAAAAGTTGGTGGAATTTTGGCGGGTGAAACACACAGGGAATGAACCGTCGTTAGTCCAGTCAATGGTGTCTACACTGTCTACAGCTTGTAAATCAAGCGGTTTAGGTGTTGTGTCTACAGTGTCTAGCGCTATGTCTAGCGGTGTGTCTAGCGATTCACCGTCAATAAGGTGCAACTCTAGCAGCGCTTCCCATGTGGCAGTTTTGCTGAGTTTTCCGAACTGTCTGGCGTCTTCATTTGTGAAGCCACGGTTAAAAGCGATCGCTCTAAGTTGGTCTATGCGACGGAAACTGACAGCGGGCTTAGTCATGGCTAATTCCCGCCTCAAACGTAAAGAGTTGCGATCGTCCCATAGGAAAATCGTCTAAAAATGTCATAATTATTCGGCTCCAAACGTTGTTAGATAACGGTTTGGGGAAGTCGTGACTTGGTTAGCGGTGGTACGCTAGTCAGTCGCGCATCAATCTTCCTTAGTTACTCACGATTGCAGGTTTGCAGCCACTTGTCAACAGGTGCGACTGTAAAGTTTTGTTTCGCAAAAGTTGCCCGTAGAATCAACATATTAACAGCATCAAAGCGGGCGCAGTTGTTCTAAAAGTCTGCCGTCCAAATACGTGGAATTAATTATTTTTTCCGACGTATCGCACCACTTAGCTATCACCGCACTCGGCACACCTTTTGAAATTTGCTCAGTCATAAAAGTATCCCGACACGAGTAAGGAGTAGTCTTTTTGTAGCCCCGCTCATTTTCGCGAGTGCGGTCAGTAATCGGGTCAACCAGTGTATCCCAAACCCGCCGACTGAAATTGTTGTAATTAATAGCTTTCCCCCTCGGTGATGGAAACACCAACTCACCTTTGTCGGTCAGATTTTGAGGTTTTATACTTTGTAACAACTGGCTGAGTTCTTGGTTGCAGGGGAACTTGCGCCGCTTGTTGTTCTTGCTACCCTCAACTCTTGTCTCCTTCCCGGCTGGATGCTGCACGCTCCCGTTAAAAACAATGTGAGAGAAGTCATTTGCAATATCGCACCATCTTATTCCAATCGCCTCAGAAGGACGACACCCAGTTGAAAACCAGAACTGAACCATAGGGTAATAAAAGCAGAACTTTTGCCCGCTTTCTCCCCTGCCGTTCCAAGTGCCTTTGTGACTTTTGAAAGCTTCCAATACCAGAACCTTTTCTCGGGCTGTAAAAGCGTTTGGTTCTGGGTCACTTTCCCAGTTGTGCTTTGGCAATTCCGCTGCCATTTCCTCAAACGGGGATACAGCTAAACCGCTAACTATTTTAAACTTAATTCCCCACCTTACCGCTGCATTCAAATGGGTAATAATGCGCTTAGTCATACTGTTAGTAGTATTCTCTAGCAGCCACGCACGTATTTGTAGAGCGCTATCCTCGGACAAAACTTGGCAGGGGCAACGGTCAACGTAAGCTTGAACGCTTGCCACCATGTAATTCAAAGTCGTTGGCTTCCAAGTTGGCGTCTTAAAATCCAAATACCTAGAAAACAACTGGGAAAGGGTTAAGCCTGGGGCTGGCTTGATAATGTCAACGACAGTCAAGTGGGTTTGTGGTTTGTACTTTTTGAGCGTGGGGTCAAACCTCTCAAACTTGATATCGGATTCTATCAATTGTGCTTTAGCTTCCGCTAGTTCGCGATTATGGGGAGTATCCGGCATTCCGAGGGATAAGTATTTTTGCTCTCCTCCATAGAGTTGTCTCGGCATTTGCAAGCGCAATCTGCCCTTAATTGTCCCAACGACAACAGAACCTTTGGAAGCTTTGTTGCTAAATCTAGGGGTCTCACTCATGTCCTGCTACCAAAAATCAATCTCTAAATTTTACTCGAATGACTATGGAATGACTATCAACACAGTCCAAAGGTTAAAAAACTACTCTTACAACCCTTACAGGGCAAGCGTTATACCAAAATAACCTTTTAGCTTCCCATGCTGAACGTCGTGGGTTCGAGTCCCACCGTCCGCTTGCGAAAAAAGTATTTAAACCCTTGAGAAATCAAGGGTTTTGGCGTTTCTAGGGCTTGACCTCTGTGGTTGCACAGGATGTTTTTGGAGACAAACACAGGGTTTTTGAGGGCTGTTTGGAGACAATTTCGAGACAATTTGGAGACAATAACAGCCGAAACCGCTGTTATGAGGTACAATCAATAATAATGAAATATCATTGTGTAATCAAACCTAATGAAAGCATATTCACTCCCTCTTATAGAAAAAATAGTGACAGCATATTTAGTAGGAAAAATGTCCATCAGGAAAGTAGCAACCCAATTTGGTGTCACTAAAAGTCTAGTTCAAAAACAGGTCAAGCAACAACTCTCCTGAGGGGAATTTACAACCTAAACAAAGAGGAAAACCGCAATTGGGTAATCTGACTTCTTCAGATGTAGAAATCAAAGCGCTGGTGGCAGAACATCCCGATGCAACTTTGGTTGAGTTATGTGAATTATTTGCAGAAAAGACCGGAAATTGGGTGAGCCGGGCAGCAATGTGTCGGTATTTACAAAAATTAGAGCTAAATCGCAAAAAAACCTGGTACAGTAGCCAAGCTACGACAGAAAGAGTCCAAAAATTGACAGTAGAGTATTGGGAAAAAATCAAGGATATCGAGCCAGAAAACAAGCGTGTTTTTGGATGAAACAGGTATTCTATTGGTTTAGCCAGAAGTCATTCTCGTTCTCCGTCTGGAACAAGAGTTGCCGATATTACACCATTTTATCGAGGGGCAAATGTCACAGCTATTGGCGCAATTAGTATTAATACAGTGCTAGCCTTGATGACAATAAATGATTCAATGGACGGATAAGCATTTGCCGTATTTTTTGAGAAATTTTATGTCCTGAATTAGGGAAAGGATCGGTAGTAGTTATGGATAATTTACCCGCCCATAAATTAGCATCAATTGTGCAAATGATTGAAGCTTGCGGTGCGAGTGTTATTTGCTTATCTCCGTATTCTCGCCTATTTTAACCCCATTGAACTGTGGTGGTCACAACTCAATTTTTTTTTACGAAGTTTCGCTCCAACTACCACATCAATGATTGATAAAATCATTGCAGTTGCCCTCAAGCTAATGAACCCTAAACATTTAAGAAATTGGGAAAGCTAATTGCTGCTACTGTACCTCATAACAGCGGGAACCGCTGTAAATAAGGAATGAAAATTTAATAACATCAGCGATGTATAATAAATGAGTGAATATGAATAGGTTTATGTTTCGGTAGAGATGTCAAATATTATACCTACCTGGTTCTTCTTAGGTCGCCCAAGATTTTTTGATTTAAATCATTTATTACTAACTTAATTTATGTGTTACTCAGACGAAATTACTGATTTAATGCGAAAATATCATCAGTCTTTATCTGAAAAAGAGCCAAGAAAATATGCAGCTTTCTTAAGCCGTAAAACTTGGTCGTGGTGGAATTATTTACATAGCCAGAGTTTTGGGAGTAGACAGGAATACAATAGCCAAGGGAATTAAGGAATTAAAAACTGAATCAGACACTACTTTTAATCAACAGAGAATTCGCCGACGTGGAGGAGAAAGAAAAACTAGGGAGTCTGAGATACCTGATTTAAATGAGCGTTTTTTAGAAGTCTTAAAAAACCACACAGCCGCAGCTCCCATGTCGGAAAAAATTAAATGGACAAATCTTACCCAGCAACAAATAGTTGAAGGTCTGAAGGCTCAGGAAACAATAGTCAGTACAACAGTTGTTAAAAAACTGTTAAAAAAACATGAATATGTGAAACGTCAAGCTCAAAAAAAACAAACAACCGGAGTAACAAAAAGTCGTAATGAACAATTTGAAAATCGGGTCTGAATTACGGCAGAGTATGAGTTACAGGGAAATCCAATTGTTAGTATCGACACGAAAAAGAAGGAATTTATTGGAAATCTATATCGAGCAGGAAGTCTATATACTACGGAAGCTATTACGACATTTGACCATGATTTTTGGAGTTTAGCTGACGGAAAAGTAGTACCTCATGGAATTTACGATCTGCAACATAACCGAGGATATTTAAATTTGGGAATCAGTAAAGACACGAGTGAATTTGCTTGTGAATCGATTAAATTATGGTGGGTTAATTACGGAAAATTTATCTACCATCAAGCCGATTCAATTTTGATAAAATGCGATAGCGGTGGCAGTAATAATTCCAATCATCATATCTTTAAATCGGATTTACAAAAATTAGTTGACGAGCTAGGAATAGAAATTAGGATCGCACACTATCCTCCCTATACATCGAAGTATAATCCGATTGAACATCGTTTGTTTCCTCACGTAACCAGAGCCTGTCAAGGAGTAATTTTTACTTCTCTTGAGTTAGTGAAAAAACTCATGGCAAAAACTCATACTAAAACCGGGATTTCTGTGGTTGTAAATGTGAACGATAAAATTTATGAAAGTGGTCGAAAAGTAGCTAAGAGATTTAAAGAAACAATGAAAATTATTTTTGATTAATATCTACCAAAATGGAATTATCATGCAGTTCCGACTATTTAGCAGACGCTAAAGTTATTAAATTTTCATTCCTTATTAACCTAGGGTGCTTGTGGCGTATCTAACCCAACTTTGAACTCTGGGTGTCCACTGTGCACCTGATTTATGCTGGGAAAGAGCGATCGCCCAACTGCTATTTTGAGCCACATACACAGTATTGCGGAAGAATTCTCTCATCTCCGAAAAGAAGGCTTCCAATAAAATTGGTTCGCAGCATCGGAATGCGAGTCCGCATCATCCGAGGACTCACATTCCGATGCTGCAAACACGTTTTATTACGTTAATACAACAGGCATGAGATGAGTTATTGCAACTAATCTACACAAATATGACTTTTATGAACTCAATGACATGACTTTTATGAGTTTATCCAATGACTTTATGAATTGACTTTTAAAAAGCTTTTATTGATAATCATCATATGAACCTAGGACAGGACCGAGTAAATGTCACCCAAGCCTAGCAGCTAATATTGCGCTCGTCGATCTAAATCAAATATATGTAGATATTTCTACAGGTTGCAAGCCGGAGCATTTTCTGGTCAGTAACAGATTTATTATACTGTGCTAGAAAATGCTGACAGAAATCAAAGTATCTAAACAAAATCTAGTCTAGGAGAACTAATCATGTATCAAGAACCTCAAAAAAGAAAAGGCCCGCCGCCAATTGTTTTTATTGCATTTCCTTTGATTGCCTGGGGTGCATTCACGTTTATTCCACAGATGTTAAATGGCGGAACTTCACTTAGATTAGTTTCTGGCAATAGTCGCCTCAGTTTGGGAGATAAGATATTGATGCAATCTCAAACAACAGCAGGAAAACAAGCAGGTGTCAAAGCTTTTGCTGAGGGTAATTACAAAGAAGCTGTCAAAAACTTTCAGGCATCGCTGCAACAAAATCGCAACGATCCAGAGACTGTAATTTATTTAAATAATGCCAAAGTAAACAATGATAATTCTCTGAAAATTGGCGTCAGGGTTCCGATTGGTAGTAACCCGAATGTAGCCCAAGAAATGCTCCGAGGAGTTGCCCAAGCTCAAGAGGAAGTCAATGCTGGGGGAGGGATTAATGGTGCGAGTTTGCAAGTTTTGATTGCCAACGATGATAACAGTCCAGATTTTGCCAAAGAAGTTGCAACCGAATTCGTAAATGACCCGAAAATTTTAGCAGTCGTCGGACACAATGCTAGCAATGCTTCTCTAGCTGCTGCTCCCATTTATCAAGAAAAAAAACTGGTGATGGTTACGCCAACTAGCTTTGCTAACAATTTATCAGGTTTTGGTAGCTACATTTTTCGGACAGTCCCCCCGATTCAATCGATGGCGGCTCCTTTAGCAGAATATATGGTTAAGAAAGCTGGCAAAACTAATGTTGCTATTTGCTATGACTCTCAAGCTCCCGATAACGTATCGTTTAAGGATGAATTTGTTTCGTCATTTTCGGCTTTGGGTGGCAAGGTGGTGCCTGCGGTTTGTGACTTTTCAACGCCAACTTTTAATTCTAGTGCTAGCATTGCTGATGCTGTTAGCAAAGGTGCACAAGCGTTAATGTTAGCGCCTCATATCGATCGCATCGATCGCGCGATCGACCTAGCTCGCCTCAATAGTGGCAAATTAGCGCTCTACGGCAGTACGACACTGTACACCTTTCAAACGGTAAAAGAGGGGAACAAAGACGTTGACGGGCTTATTTTGTCCGTTCCGTGGCACCCTGACACTAATCCCAACAACCCATTTTCTAAGAATGGAATTCAAAAGTGGGGAGGTGTCGTGAATTGGCGCACCGCCACGAGTTTTGATGCGACTAAAGCTATTATCAGCGGTTTGCAGCGCAGCAATACGCGAGAAGGATTGCAACAAGCACTTAGGACTCCGAATTTCGTTACCTCCGGTGCGAGTGAAGATGTGAGGTTTTTGCCAACGGGCGATCGGTGGAACAAACCGATTTTAGTACAGGTTCAACGCCAAGGCAACGATTACAGGTTTGTGGCGCTGCCTTAGAGTTATTGCGTAAATCTTTGATTGAGATAGCAACCGCAGATGTGAGGCTCCTTAACACAGATTAACGCCGATAATTTCCAGAATTGAGAGCGAATGCTTGGAATTCGAGTTTATTTGGAGCGCTGTCAACGGAAATGCCCGATCGCCCTATAATGAGAATTGTTATTATTCGCAAATTAGCAATTTTCCATGCAAGGGAACTCAGCAAAGATACCGCCCCAAATTGATTTAGCTGTCATTGGCGCCGGGCCCCACGCCCTGACTCTGATTGCACACATTTTGAATAAACGCAAGAGTCTGCGGGATAAAATTTTTGCATTCGATCCGAGCGGCGAATGGCTGACTCAGTGGCGGAGGCAATTTGCAGCTTTAGAAATTGGGCATTTGCGATCGCCCGCAGTGCACCACCCAGATCCCAACCCTTACGAATTGCGGAGGTTTGCTGAAAATCGCTCCTCCGAATTGTTTCCACCCTACGATTTGCCGGGAAGTCGGTTATTTGAGGAATTTTGCGCTGATACAGTTAAACGGTGGGATTTGGGCGATCGAGTTATCAAAGCAAAAGTAACTCGCATTCAGCCTAAATCCGGCTGTTTTCGCCTGTGGTTTGAAGATGGAAAAAGTGCGATCGCCCGCCGAGTAATTGTCGCCGCCGGGAGTGGGAAACCGCATTTACCAGCGTGGGTAAATCAAATTCAAACACAGCATCCCGCCGAAAGAATTCGCCACTCCCATCAAGTAGATTTGCGAAATTTGGAATTATCAGGAGAACAAATATTAATTATCGGTGGCGGGCTAACTAGCGGACATTTAGCAGTAGGAGCAATTGCTAGGGGAGCAAAAGTCCTGTTAATGACTAGGCGCTATTTCCAAGAAAAACTATTTGATGCCGAACCCGGTTGGTTGGGGCCAAAATACCTGAAAGGATTCGCTGCCGAGCCTGATTGTCAGAAGCGTTGGGAAGCTATTCAACAAGCTCGCAACGGCGGCTCGATGACACCGGAAATTATGACGCAGTTGCGCCGGTTGTCCTACAGCAAACAACTGACATTTCATGAAGAGTGCGAAGTTGTTGGCGTTCGGTGGGAAAATAACAGATGGACTGTTGATTGCAGCGATGGGGAGATGTTATTTGTCGATCGCATTTGGCTAGCAACCGGCACTAAATTAGATATTACAGCCGAGCCTTTGTTCAAGGAAACGCTAGAAACCCATCCTATTGAAATAGTTAAAGGTTTGCCAGTTTTAGACAAACACCTGCGTTGGCCCGGATGCGAATTATTTTTGACTGGTGGTTTAGCAGCGCTGCAAGTTGGCCCAGTGGCGAGAAACCTTTCAGGGGCGAGAATGGCGTGCGATCGCATTGTACCGGCGATCGTCAAATCCAGCGTTGCACTCTCGCCCGCAATAATTAGAGCAACAGCTTAACTATTGCAACTTAACCGCAGCGCGTTGAATTGGCAAAACTTCATCTAATGTCAATTCGCGATCGGCTGTTAGGTGACTGGAACAGCAAATTGTGCTGAAATAAAGAGGACGACCGACAACTTGAGAAAAATGCTGTTCCAAAAGTAAGCGAGAAGTGATATCGCCCAAAAGTTCAGAGATATCTTTTGTCAATTGTTCAGTATCGTCGCGGTGAGTAATTCTGAACCCAAAAGGCGTTTTGCCGATCGACTTTTTAATCTCTGCATCAAAAGTATCATCTTTACCGGCCACAAAAGCCGCAGACTGATCTGTCAAAAATTGCCAAGCTTCGGGAAATATCTTGCGAATGTTTTCCAGGGGATTTCCTGTTTCGTAAACTAAAGTAGCAGTTTTGCAATCCATGAATCCGACCTCGGGTAGTTAGTAGTGTGTCTCAACTATTTTGAGTTTTTGACCTTGATTATTATCTTCCATAGCGGTAACTGAATCAAGGCTTTTTGATAAAAGTTGATAAAACTTTATAACTTTAAAAAAGTAATGTATCTCTGTTGACCAATTACCAATTACCAATGATGTCATGTGCGATCGATTACCATCATAAAAACGGTTTGTAGTGCGGACTTCAGTCCGCAGTCCGAAAGCGGACTGAAGTCCGCACTACGAGACAATCTTACACGGTTTGTAGTGGAGGATTTTGCGGACTGAAGTCCGCACTACGAACTAATCTTACTGCGGTTAATTGATTGATCGGACACGATATGACCAATGACTAACGATCAATTTGTTCATTTCCAATATCTGCGCCAGTGAAATAAATTTTCCCACAAATTCTGCATAAAAGTATTGCTGCGGAGACGCTGCGACTCCCAAACAGCAGCAGTTTGACCGTTAATTGCCGAAAAACTCGACCAAATATAAGGAAGTTCGGCGATCGCCTCAACCTTCATTCCGTGACGCACAGCAAAGGCGATCGCCTGAATCAACTCCGCAGCTTGCGGGCCGACAATAGTCGCTCCCAAAATCTCCCCGTTGCGGCGCCCGACAATCTTACAAAAACCCGTTGTTTCACCAGACATTTGAGCTCTTTCAACATTCTTGAAATATTCCCGAGCCACAATCAGATCGTCTCCAAAACGGCGCCTTGCTTGCGCTTCTGTCAAGCCAACCCTCGCCAACTGCGGATCGGAAAAAATTACCCAAGGAATGCCGCGATAATCTATGTGAAACAGCGGCAAAAACAAAGCATTTTTCACAGCCACCGCAGCTTCGCAATTGGCGATGTGAGGGAACGAATAACCGCCAGCAACATCGCCGATCGCATAAATTCGAGAATTAGTTGTTTGCAGCTTTTCATTTAAAATCAACCCGCGATCGCCAAATTTAACCCTAACAGCTTCTAGATTTAACCATGCAAAATTGTGTCCGCGGCCAGCGGCGAGAAAAATCTCCTCAGCTTCGATCGCCCTTGGCCCACCTTGAATCCACTTTTTACCGTCAATCATCCTAGCTTGTGTCACCTCAGTCGCAGTCAGAATCCGTACTCCTTCAGCTTCCATTCCAGCTTGCACCAAACCAGCAGCCTCGCGGTCTTCTTTAGCCAAAATCTGCGAACTTTTTACCACCAAAGTCACAGCACAGCCCAGCCGAGAAAAAGTCTGAGCAACTTCAACACCGCTGGGATCTGCACCGATTACAGCCAAACTTTTCGGCAACACTGGCAGTTTTGTTAATTCTCCGACTGTTTCGGAAGTAAAAAAGCCGACTGATGAAAGTCCTTCAATATTGGGAATTGCAGGCATTGTTGGACAAGCTAGCAAATAACAGCGCGATCGCAATGGACGATCGCCCGCAATCAAAGCCAAATCGGGTTTGGCAACAAACTCGCTGTCACCAAAAATAATATCAACCCCGCGAGCAGCTAAAACGGCGAGATCGTCAATTTCTGACAAATTAGAAACAACGCCGTCAGCCCACTTTTTAACCCCGTTAAACTGCAATGCGATCGGCATTTCGGAATTAGCCACATCTGGGCGAAGTCCGAACTGTGGGAGGCTCATCTGGTGAGCAAAACGAGCAGCCTCTCTCAAAGTTTGGCTGTATTTCAAGCCCAGGGCGATCGACTCTTTCCCCCCCGCCGGCAAATCTTGCGAATCACTTAGCGGTTCCACCAAAGCAACGCGGGCCGGGAAATTAGTTGCAGTCAAAGCAGCATAGCGTCCGGCCGCAGTTCCACCAATAATCACTAAATCATAATCAAGCATAAATAAAGAAGTCAGTAGTCAGTAGTCAGCAGTCATTAGTCATTAGTCAGTAGTCATTAGTCAGTAGTCAGTAGTCATTAGTCATTAGTCATTAGCGCGAGCGTCCCCGCTCGCGAACGTCAGCAGTCAGTAGTCAGTAGTCATTAGTCATTAGTCATTAGTCATTAGTCAGCAGCAGTGGAAGCATCCCGATGAGTATAAAAAGCGTTTTTTAGGAGTGGTCTGGCACAGCGATTTATGCAATAAGTCTAATAAAATTGGTTCGTAGTGAGGACTTTAGTCCTCATAAAAATCAGAGGACTAAAGTCCGAACGATCAAACACTTTTTACGATCCGTAATTTCCGAGTTAACGGCTAATGACATCAGCAAGTCCAGCAATCAGCCGCAGATTGTCCGCCCTCTCGCGCACGGCGACTCGGAAAAATCGATCGCCCAACTCAGGAAAACTCAAACAATCCCGAATCAAAATCCGGTGTTGTTGCAACAGACTTTTTTGAATTGCAGCCACCGACACCGACGACTCAACTAACAAGAAATTAGCCGCCCCAGCCATTGGGCGCAAACCGGGTAAATCAGCCAAACCCTCAAATAGCTCTCGGCGAGCCCCAGGCAGCCAATCCCAAGTTTGCTGCTCAAAAGCGGTATCTCGCACCGCAGCAGCAGCAGCCGCCGCAGCTAAGGCATTCACAGGCCAAGGATCGCGCAGCAACTGCCAGCGGCGGAGGATGTCGGGATGCCCGATCGCACATCCCATCCGCAGTCCCGGCAGAGAATAGAATTTGGTGAGCGATCGTAAAATCACCAAATTCGGAAATTCCTCAACTTGAGCGATCGAACTTTGCTGCTCTGCAGGCGGTAGAAAGTCCATAAAGGCCTCATCCACCACCACCATACCCAACTGCTCAAAATAAGGCCGAATCGCCTCCCTCGCGAACAACAAACCCGTAGGATTGTGCGGGTTGTTTAGCAGCAAAGCTCGATCGGCCTCTAGAGCAAGAGGAACCGGGAGAGCGAAAGAAGGAGAGACAAGGGAACCGTTAGAAACCGATAAATCATCCCTTACTAACCCGTTACCAGTCTCCGCGTTCAACGATTTCAGATCCAAAGGACAATCCAGCACCTGCGCGCCGAAAGCCTTCAGAGCCCGCCAGTAATCGCCAAAAGCCGGAGTCACCAAATAAGTGCCCTCCAGCTCCGACAAATCCCAAGCCGCCCAAGTCAACAATTCCGCCGAACCATTCCCCGGCAAAATCCAATCCGGGTCAACATTCAAAGCCTCACCCAAAGCAGTCCGGAGCTCCCCATAATCCGGGTCTGGGTAAGCCGTAAGACTGCTCAAATGAGCTTGAATCGCAGCCAGGGAAGACTCAGGAGGGCCCAAAGGACTGATACTGGCAGAAAAATCGAGAATAGCAGAGGGAGGGCAGCCAGCCAGTGCGGCTGCCCAAGCTAAATTCCCACCGTGTACAGGTCTAATCAAGACTCAGTTTGCCAGTTATTGGGGGTTTTTCGGCGGTGCAACTCTGTCCTTGAACAACTTACCTGCGGAAAATGCAGGAACTTTAGTTGCCGGGATTTCCATCTTGTCGCCAGTTTTGGGATTGCGACCCTCCCGGGCCTTGCGTTCCCGCGACTCAAACGAGCCAAAACCGACCAATGTCACCTTGTCGCCGTCGGAGACAGCTTTCATGATTGCTTCCAAGGCTGCACTCAAAACGGCATCTGCCTGTTTTTTCGTGACACTAGCATTTTCGGCCACTACATCAACCAATTCACCTTTGTTCATTCCGAACTCCTTCTGGGATTTGCAAAATACGTTAAACAGAGTTCAACTATTAGCTGTGAGTTGTAACTGTATTGGAGTTTGGGTTGGGAGGTTTGGGTTGTCCCCTATTGCTCCAGCCCGCTTCCCAATTAAGAACTCCTGCTGAATACTAATTACCCTAGGATAATTGGTCAGAAAAGGAATTTTTGTTTTTAGTTGCTGAAAACCCGACAGCATCTAATTTTCACTGCATTATTCTAAAGTCTTGCCGACCGTTATGGATCGGTGGAACCTTTAATTTATATGGAACTTGCCCATTTTTAGAATTAATACCTAAATTTTGGTAAAAAAATACCTCTTTGGAGAGAAGATTTCTCACCGGGAGTGGATTTGCAATTTGAAAACAAGTAAAAATGGAAGGAATAAAATGTCATTTGTCAAGAGTTAAACATTTTTTTTTCCTGAGTTCTTCTTGCTTGTGAGAGAAAGAAGGTGAATTAAAAGGAATAAAGTCTGAATTGTCAAGGGTCAAAGAAAAATTTCTTTCCCTCGAACCTCTTCTCTCTTCCCATTCGTGTCACCAATCGCCTAAAAACCTTTGTATCTCTATCTCTCGTTTATAGCCGAGGCCCGATCCCCCTCTCATCCCCCTTCTTAAGGGGGACGAAAGAGAAGAATCCTGTCCCTCTCCCCGGATAGTCGGGGGACTTGGACGACGCTCTTCTCTCCCGGATAGTCGGGGGACTTGGACGACGCTCTTCTCTCCCGGATAGTCGGGGGACTTGGACGACGCTCTTGTCCCCCCCGACTATCCGGGGGGTTAGGGGGGATCTAGACTCGGCAAATCGTCAGACAGCAGACCGGCACGACTTTTGACCTTAAGTTGACACCTCTTCCTTCATCCCTCTTTGCCCTCTTTGCCCTCTTTGCCCTCTTTGCCCTCTTTGCCCCATGCCTACTGTCTGGGCTGGACGGGTTGACTGCGCTGCAACATTTGGCGGGCGTCGGGACTGATGTTGTTTTGGTAGCCAAAGTTCGATCGATCGCTATCGTCCAAAATCTGCGGAGTCAGCAATAAAATCACCTCTGCCCGCTCGTTGGTCTTAGTGGTTTTCCTGAACAGCGAACCGATAATCGGCAAATCTCCCAAAATAGGGATTTTGTTCGCTTCAACCCGTTCTTGGTCGCGGATAATCCCCGAAACAATCAAAGTCTGACCGTCCCGCAGGCGAATTAACCCCGATTGCAACGATCGCTCCGCCAGCAGCCTGATAATATTCGCATTCCCCCCGTCAGTGTTCAGGGTTTGATCCCCACTGATCGCCCTGATAGTCGGGTTCACCCGCAGAGAGACAAAGCCATTATCGTCAATTCTGTCAACTGCTACCGCCAACTGCAAACCCGCCTTATCCTTCACAGCCGTTACCGTTCTGGTACTTGAATTTCCCGTGGTTTGAGTTTGTGACGTGATGTTAGCGATCACCTCTTCAGTAAGATTCACATTCGCCGTTTCCCCTTCTTGAACCACCAGAGTCGGATCGGTCAGGATTTTGGCATTCCGAGTGCTAATTGTTGCCCGCAACGCCGACAAGAACCTCCTTGGATATTGCAACAACGGGAACAGGCCGAAGGTCGCAGGTCCGCCCCCAGGCTCGTAACTGTCAAGCCCAACTCGTGAGGGGTCACCAGTAATTGCTGTCGGCCGGAGGAACACCCCGCCACTGTTACCCACGATTAAATTGCCATTCCGATCGTAGCTAGCAGTCCCTGTCAGAGGCACGTTGATTAAATTGGCATTCCGATCGTAGACAGGATCTATGTTTCCTATGGGGTTGGTGACAATCGGCGGAGTCGATCGATTGTTGGCACTGTTGACATCAGTCTCTGTAGCCGGCCGCAAGCCACCAAAATTCAGGCTTGCGACTCCGTTGTCATTGACAAAGAAATTGTTATTAATTCCGAAAGAGAAACTGCTGCTACTGTTGTTGGCTCCGGTCAAGTTGACATCGATCACCTTGACGTTGACAGCCACTTGACGGCGGCGCAAATCTAGCTGAGTCAAGAAAGCCACGGCAATATCAACTTTGCGCGGATCGCCCACCAAAGTGATCGAATTGAGCCTCGCATCCGCCAGCACCGACAGTCCCCTCAGCAAGAGCGGCCCATTGCCATCCTTTGCGCCAATTGCCTTAATGTCCGGTTCCCGAATTTCCACATCCCGGGCCGTATTTCCCTGGCCCACGGTTTGAATAGTTACCCGAGTAATGGGGAGTTGAGTTTCCGCACCTTGAGCGCTCAAAAAGTTAGCTGCATCCGTAGATCTGACTTGATTGAGCCGCAGCGTCCGAACAATGATATTGCGCGAGTCTAGAGGCAAATTAGAACCCACAAAAATCGTGCGCCCGACACGGTTGGCTTGCAGTCCGCTGATCCGCAGTACGTAGTTAAAAACATCTTGCACCGACTCATTTTCGATGTCCAAGGAAATCTTCGGCCCTTCCTCGGCGACGCCTGCCGCTCCCGGTGCGGCCGCCGGAGCGGCTTGGCCCGGCTGACCGGGGGCCCCGCCGCCTGTAAAAGCAATGTTCAATCCGGCAGCCCTTGCCAGCAGAGCTAAAACGTCGCGGACTGGGGCATCGCGCAGCACCAAGCGGGGGATGCGTTCTGCCGAACTCAGTTCAATATTTGCCCCAGCCGGCGCGATGTTAGATACTGCGATATCTCCCAAGGGTGGCGCTACAGCCCGCGGCTGGAAAGGCGGAGCTTGATTGTTCTGAGATTGTATTTCGCTGGGGAGGGGCGGGCGATCGTTCCTAGTGACAGTAACTTCGGGATTTGGCAGCATCACGTCCGGGTTTTGCGACGTGCGAATCTGGGGTGCCGGCCGGGAAGTTGTTGGGCTCAGCGGCAGTCCCGGAGGCGGCGGAGGGGCAGCTTGGGCTTGGTTGAGCGAGGGCAATGCAGCCTGTGTTGCTGGGGTAGACTGCGCTGTCCCGCCCTGTCCGGCAACGCTGAGGACGATGCTTTGCCCTTGTCCGGGCATAAATTGTCCGTTGGGAATTCCGTTGGTTCCTGCCACTACAACGCGGATGCTGTTGGCTTCTACCTGGGTGATTTCTACTGAGGAAATGCCCGGAGCTGGGTTATCTTGCCGGAAGCTGTTGCCTTGGCGCAGGCGGAGCTGGGTGTTGGTAATTGTGGCTTGATAGGTATTGCCGCTGTTGATGCCAAAAACTTGCGGGCGATCGCCCTTTTCGGTAGCCATGACAATATTTACGCCATTATTAGCTTGACTTACTTGCACTCCTGTGACTTTAGTCGGCGCGGCCGAGACCGGCGCTTGGGCGATCAGAACTCCGGCAACGCTGCTCAAGAGTCCTCCACTTAACCGTAGATGCTGTTTCACGTTCTCTCCTCTACACTTTGTTATTTATGGGCATGGGGCCTAAAAGCATGGGGCCTAAAAGCATGGGGCCTAAAAGCATGCGTACCTCATCTTACTGAAACGAACGCTATATCTTCTCGATTCGAACCTGTTTTGGAAGGAAGAAGTTAGAATGAATTCGGCCAAAAGCCTAATTTTAGATTGCCCTATATTTTTGTTCGCGGCATTCATATTTTGGCTTCTACCTTCTACCTTCTGCTGAAATAGCGACTGAGAATACCTAATATCCGCCCGAAAACCGCTATTTAGCAGCAGGACTTGGAGCCGGAGTTGGCGGTTTTTCTTCTTGCTTTAACGGCAGCAGCGCGTGCAAGTCAAAAGCCGTTTTAATTTTAGTTTGCGGCTGCTCCACAGGCACTATTCTTCCTTTCAAAAAATCAATTTGAATTGGCTGAGTTGAGGATAGCAATTCAGACTTCAAATTCCGCACTACCAACAGCGACTGCATCAACTCCAAATTACGCATAAAATTGCGGGTTTGAGCGAAACTGCCTTCAAACTCTACCTTATATTTTTTGCGTCTGAGCTTGCCAGCCAGGGACTGCCCGAAGGACGTATCGCTGAGAATATCAGGGTCAGGGGCTCCTGGCACGGGTGCTGGTGCTCCTGCTGGCGGGACATCCGGCTCAAATTTGGTAATTTTAGCCTTGAGGTCGTCCCCTTGCACGCCGGCGTTGATGCGATTAACCAGTTGGTTCATGTCAAGCAACAGCGTGTTGGAGCCTGCGTCGCTGGCAAACATTGCCGTCACGTTGGCGCGGCGCTGTTTGGCTTCATCTTGCCTTGCTTGTGCTTCTGACTTTTTGAGAATTAGAGTTTGCAATTCGACTTGCGTTTTCTTGCTGGCGGCAATTTTTTGCTTGATGTCGTCGCTTTTTTGAAATTCGGGCAGTACGAACTGGGAAACGAGGTAGCCTGCTACTCCGAGGCCGAGAACCGCGATGCCTATTGCTTGGACTTGGGGTGTCAGCTTAATGCCGAATATTTCCTGAGTCCCTGCTTCTTCTGCTTGTGCGCCGCTGGGAATAAACTCTGCTGTCATGGTTTTTTCACCTCTGTTTTTTCTGGTTCTAGCACTCCTTTTTCTTGAAGTGTTTCTATCCGTATTGCTAGCCCGTCTGCTTGCTTGCTCCGCAGCTCGGGGAGCAACTCGGAGGCGCCAGTCGGGCTGAGCGTTGTTTCAATTTTATATTCCACCACGGGCCGCAGTTTGGGAAGTTCTGCTGCTGCTGCGTTTGGGTTGCGGACTTGTAATTGTGTGGGGTTGCTTTTTAATGTGGCCGCTACCAGTTTGGTATCGGTGTTGAGGAAGAAAGGAGAGCGCTGGACTAGGAGCATAAAGTCGTTAACTTGAGCAAAGGTACTGGCTATCCCTGAAATTTGTACTTTTGGCGCCTGCGGCGGGGCGACTGGGACGGGAGCAGCCACCGGCGTGGGGCTGGCTGGGGATGGACTCGCCCCCGCAGCAGGACTCGCCCCGGGGGAAGCGGCGGGAGTTGCTGCGGGGGGAGGCGGTGCTGCTGCAACTGGGGATGGACTGGGGTCGATTTGCTCGATTTTGGCAATTTGCACTCCGGCGGGAGTGCGGGCGCTGAGGTCTTGCAGCATCGCCGACCAAGGTTTAATTTGGTCGAATACTCCGGCTAATGCTTTGTATTCGGCGGTAACTTTGTCGGTTTCGGCGTTGATGGCTTTGATGGCGTTGGCTTGAGTGGTTAACTTTGCCACTTCTTGCTCGATGTTTGCTTGTTCTGTAGCCAAGCTGCTATTTTGGTTGGTCGCCCACCACCAGGCGCCCATGACGGCGGCATTGATGCCCAAGGCAAACAGCCCCGCCCCAATTAGGGGCAGTTGGTCTTTGGCTCCCCCGGAACTTTTTCTAGCTGAGCTTTTGGCTGCTGTGACTGGTTTGTAGTCCGGGCGGTCGTTGAGAAAATTAATATCTAGGCTGTACATGGCTTCACTGGATTTTATAGCAGAAGGAAGTTCGGCAACGGATTATGTAACGGATGTAACGGATGTAACGGATATCAGGAAGAAGGTTTTAGTTATTTAGGAGAGAAGGAAGAAGGAAGAAATTCTCTGGAAGGTGCAATCTGCCGCTTGGTTTCAGCAATTAAGAACGTCCCAACTGTCTTGGCTGTTGCTATAGCCTTTCTCAAAAAGATGAGGTATGACCGACAGCTTTTCTAACCACTAAACTAGGGATGCTCAAGCCCAACAACGTACCTCATTTTTCTGAAAACCGCTATATGGATTTTAATTTGAAATTTTAGATTTTAGACAGGTCGCCAGATTGCCGGTATAAGTGAAGGATTTATTTATGGAAGAAAGAAACAACTTTCTGCCTTCTACCGAAGGAAGTGGTTGCTTCTACCTTTGATATTCTACCTTTTACCTTTTACCTTTTACCTCCAATATTCTACCTTCTGCATCAGGGGCATTCTTTTTGCGGAAGAAGCTTTTTTCTAAAATTCTCAAATCTGTTTTTGTATTATCTAAAACTTTTGGGTCACATAACCTCCCTGAGTCCTAAACCTAAGGCGACTCCTAAGCCTGCTCGCTGTTCTGGGCTAATTTCTTCGCTGATTTCTAGTCCTAGGGTTTCGATTGGGTCTACTTGAGATGCCGGCAAGCTTAATCTTTGCATGAAAAATTCGTCGAGTTTGCCGATCGCAGCTCCTGGCCCTGCTAGCAGCAGTTGCGCTACTTCGAGTTCTTCGCTCTGGTTGAGGTAAAAGTCTACTGAACGGCGCAGTTCGTCTGCTAGTTCTCCCAATACTTTAATCATCGCATTGGTGCCGGGATTGGTGTCTCCCGAGGCGCCCATTGTGTCTGTGACTGGCAGGGTCATGCCTTGCAGTTCGCTGGTGTCTCTGGTGGGAGGCAGGTTCATGGCTTGGTTGAGGGCGGTCTGGATTTGGTAGGTGCCGATCGGGATGGTACGGTTAAATTGCGGTATGCCGTCCACTACTATAGCTAACTCGGTACTGTCAAATTCTATGTCGGTGAGGACTGCTGCTTCTTGGGAGGAAAATTGTTGCAGTTGGTCTTTGAGGGTGCGGATCAGAGCAAAGCTGGTTACTTCTAACACGTCTATATCCAGTCCGGCTTCTTTGAAGGTTTCGATGTATGTATCGGTAACTTCTCTGCGGGTTGCAACTAATACGACTTGCACTTTTTCTACGCCGTCGTCATCTACAAATAGGCCTATTTTTTGATAGTCTACGTCGGCGTCTTCTCTGGGAAACGGCAAGTACAGCCCTGCTTCTGCGTTCATGTAATCCCGGAGTTCTTCTTCGTTGAGCTCTGCGGGAACTGGAATTAGCCTGATCACGGCTTCGCGGCCGGGAATGGCGGTGGCTACTTTCTTGGCTTTGATTTTGTTTTCAGCCATCAGGGTGCGTATTAGTTCTGCCATTCCCGGCGGATCGACTATTTGCCCTTCTTGTATGATGTCTTCTGGTACTTCTGTGGAGGCTAGGAGGCCCAATTTTAATGCTTGAGCTTTCTTTTCGAGCTGAATGATGTTGATGCGGTCTGGGGCTATTTCGATCCCGATTCCAGGCTGGCGTTGGGAAAGTAGACCTTTGAAAAAGTTAACCATAGGATTGGGTCGCCGGTAGTTGCTATTTTTTTATGTTGTAGTTGGCCAGCCTGATTCAGCCGTTGGCTGTTGGAGGTTCGGTTTCCAACTGCCACCCATACTGTAATCTGGGTATCCCGCCTGCTTGGGCGCTGCACAGTCTTTGTGGCGCGATCGCCAGTTCCGATTTTATGCTATCCAATTTACTTGACAATAGCTATTCTGCGGCGAATGTCAACAAATTTAAGCTCGATCGACCGAAAACCTGGGTTTGATCCTTCGGACTTTAGTCCTCAGGAAGAAGGACTCGCATTCCTCACTACGAACCTGCCGATTGTGCAGCAAAACCGACTCTCTCCCTCTGAAAGCCCGCATACCAAACTCTCGCGGTTGAGCCCTGGAGGGCTGTCAGAGAGCGATGCTTCTTTTCTCCCTAGCTAACCCTGATTCTCAAATTAAATTCTATGAAACGTAAATCTTGGCAACTGTTCGCTGTGTTTGGGCTGGTGGGGCTGATGCTAGCTGCGGTGGTCAGTTGCAACAAGCCGGCCGTGAATTCCCAGACCAATAATGCGAACGCGATCGAGTTTTGGACTATGCAACTTCAACCTCAGTTTACTGAGTATTTCAACAAGACGATCGCCGGTTTTGAAGCGGAAAATCCGGGCGTGAAGGTGCGCTGGGTGGACGTGCCTTGGTCGGCGATGGAAAGCAAGATTTTGGGGGCTGTATCGGCAAAAACTGCGCCGGATGTGGTGAACCTGAATCCGGATTTTGCTTCGCTGTTGGCGGGGCGCAATGCTTGGCTGGATTTGGACTCTCGGATTTCGCAGCAAGTGCGATCGAGCTATCTGCCAAATATCTGGAAAGCTAGCGTGCTCGATGGCAAGACTTTTGGCATTCCTTGGTATCTTACAACTCCTGTAACTATTTACAATACGGAATTGTTTAAAAAAGCTGGAATTACCAAGCCTCCGGCTACCTATGCCGAGTTGGCAACTGTTGCAAAACAGGTAAAAGAGAAAACTGGTAAGTTTGCTTTTTTTGCGACTTTTGTACCGGAAGATTCGGCGGAAGTGTTGCAATCTTTCGTGCAGATGGGCGTGCCTTTGGTGGATGCTCAAGGCAAGGCTGCTTTTAATACAGCTAAGGGCAAAGCTGTTTTTCAGTATTGGGTTGATTTGTACAAGGGCGGGCTGTTACCGCAGGATGTTTTGGTGCAGGGACACCGCAGGGCGATCGAGCTTTATCAAGCTGGAGAAACTGCTTTGTTGGGTTCCGGGCCTCAGTTTTTAAAGGCAATTTCTGAGAATGCTCCGAGTATAGGTGCTGTTTCAACTGCTGCACCTCAAATTACCGGAGAAACTGGCAAGAAAACTGTGGCAGTAATGAATTTAGTTGTGCCCCGCGACAGCAAGCGCCCTGATGATGCTGTCAAGTTTGCTTTGTACGTAACTAATTCTCAAAATCAGTTGGCTTTTGCGAAGGCTGCTAATGTTTTGCCTTCCACGGTTGAGACTTTGCAGGACGGTTATTTTAAGAGCGCTCCTGCCGATGCTGCTTCGAGCGATCGAGCTAGGATTATCAGCGCTTCTGGGTTGGACAAAGCTGAGTTGTTGATTCCGCCTCTCAAGGATGTTAAGAAGTTGCAAAAGGCAATTTATGACAATTTGCAAGCGGCAATGTTAGGCGAAAAACCAGTAGAGCAAGCTGTGGCTGATGCGGCTACGGCTTGGAATCAAAGATAGTTTTTTATTAAAGCTGGGGCAACTTTTTTTTAGTTCGCCCCTTGCTTTTTTTTGCAACTTGACATATCATTAAATAATGGAAATCCGTGCCGCCATATATATAAGTAAATATCAGCATTAAAATTATTATCTTAGGTTCGTAGTGAGGACTTTAGTCCTTCTTCATGCGGACTAAAGTCCTCACTACGAACCTGTGCGATCGCTCCGCATATAAGTTATAATTAAAGTAGGTAATACTCCGCCGCTACCGCAGGAGGCAACTATGCAAATTCAAAGCAACAATCAAATGGGAAAAGTTTTTGCCACTCTGACAATCATTAATCGAGCCGACCAAATCTTGGCAGAAGCGGGGGTGAGATCGGAAGAAGAAATTCGGTCGATCGTCCTCAAAAACGTATTGGTGGACACAGGGGCTACTACCTTGTGTCTGCCAAAAGAGGCGATCGCCAAACTGGGACTAAAACTGCTCAAAGAAGTAGACGTAGCAACAGCAATGGGTATTGGCAAAGCCCGCATTTTTCAAGATGCCAAAATATCAATGTTTGACCGGGAAGGCACTTTCGAGTGCTTGGAGTTACCGGGAGGCAATGATGCACTTTTGGGTGTCATACCTTTAGAATCATTGGGATTGGAAATAGACTTGCAAAATCAAATCTTGAAACCTTTACCCATCAGTCCCACCGAAACCTATTTAACGATTTTGTAGCGCTAATACCATTTTTCTAAAGTTCTGATAGAGATAAAGGACGACAAGACGTTGTAATTAGGAATGAGAATTAAATAAGTTCCACTCTTGAAAGTAGGATGGGCGTCCCGCCCGTCCCACAATAACAATTAAAATTGTAAGTTATTTAATTTGTAATACTGAAAGCGATGAGTACAGGATTATTGGATCGTGGCTGGCGTCAAAATGCAGGTGATTGGTGGTGTGATGAGGAAGTTGGTGCATTTGGCTTTTGGGGTTTTCAAGTCCCAAAAGCCTTTCGACCCCAATTATGCGATCGCCCTTCTTGACTTGTCAAGACAGTATCTACAGAATTTTGGGATTGTTTTTGTGCAGCGAACCCCAACCTACGACCAATTAATATGAGGATATTTCCATTCGTAATAATTGGGAAACACAAAATTAGTAAACGAAACTGAAATACTCACATCCAGCGACTTTACGTGATGCCACCAACCCACAGGAATAAAGATAACCTCTCCCGGTTCCAAAATCACCTCAATGATTTTCGCATTTCTGTAAAGCGGATATTTGTCATAGTCAGGATTTTCACCGTCAACCTTGCTGAAAACTCCGACATGATTGTAAAGCAGAGGTGTTTGCTGCGGACAAATCAACTTAATCAGTTTGCGTCCAGAGACCTGTGCTAAAACCAAGTTAACTGGGTCGTGATGTAGCGGTGTAATTGTACCTTTCGGGCCAAACCAAAAGAAAACTCTGCCTTTGGTATCGTCGGGAGTCAGATATTCTGGAAAAATTTCAAAGTCGTTGAATAGTGGTTTAAATTCCTCTCTTTCCAGAGTTTGGTTGTTAGCAACCATGTAGCAGTCGTTGCTAGGGCCGCCGTTGACGACCATATCTATATATTCGCGGAACTGAACAGTTTTTTTGTGGTTGTGTATCTTAATTTCATAATCCGGGTCAGAATTGCGGTTGGCTTGAATTTCCACCTCTGCATCGCCGTATTTTTCCTGCAAATACTCCGGCGTCCACAACTGCAATGCTTTCCAGTTGTGCATGATGTTGGTAATAATTACCGGAGTATTTTTAGCGTAATAATTTTCTAAAAAATACTCTCTAGAAAGGCTGCTTTTGCGTTCGATTGTGCCAAACTTGGAAGAAAGGGCTGCTAATTGATTGTTGATGGTGAGTTGCGATTCCAGTTTCTGCAATAACTGCGCGTAATGGCTGCCTGCTTGGAAGTACGGATGAGAGGATATGGCCGTAACTTCTGCGGTTGCTGTTTCAGCATCAATGCCTGTATTTATCAAGCCTTGAATGATGTCTGCATCTGGTAGATTTAATAATTTGTTGGCCGCCACCCACTGTTTCAGGTAGTCGGGGACTTCTGGTTTGCTTGGCGCTGCTGCGAGTAGATTGGGCAAGTTTTGCGTCAGCCATTCTAGATTAACCTGTTGTTGTTCGGTTAGGGTAATCCGCAAAGGGGGAAGTGTGATGGTTAGGGGTTGGGTGTCAGGCATGATTGGAGTGTTTTGTTTTGGGGTGGTTTTGTTTTGCTTGAAGTTGCTTAACTAATATAGCAATCTGGTTGGATTTGTGAATTTTTTTTGCGAACCGCGAAGACGCAAAGGGCGCGAAGGAAGAGAGGAGAGGAGTTTACAAATTTTGAAAGGGTTGCTGTGACTATTTTAGCTTAATGAGTGTTGGCTATTTGAGTTTTCGGGGTGCGATCGCTTTTGTCCGGATTTTTTTGTTAATTTAAAGTTAAGGTTGCAGATTTTTTATCCATTGGCGGGTTCCGAAATATTTGCAGGAATGGGAAGCTACTTTAGCTGCGGCGGTTAGGGCATTTGTAAAGTTTTTTTGTAAAATGTAGTGACAGAAAGCACCGTGAAAGATGTCGCCGCCGCCTAAAGTGTCTGCGGCTTGAATTTGAGGCACTTCTAAACTGCCGAAACAACCGTTGCTGAAGTATTGAATCGGTTTTTCGCCGCGGGTGATGGCTATGTTGGGAATTCCGGCTGCTGAGAGATAAGCAAAGATTTGCTGGGAATTGTGGCAGTCTGGTGGATGAAAGTTTTCCGAACATACAACCCATTCAACGCAGGGCAATATTTTTTCTAATCCGGGTTTCCAACTGCCGCCATCAAGGACGATTGGAATGTTTTTTGATTGGGCGAGTTGAGCGATTTCTTGGCTGACTGGGATTTGATGTCCGTCAAAGAGTATGATATTAACTGATGTTAAAATATCGGGGTTAATTGCTTGGCTGTCAACCTGGGATTTAGTAGCATTGACTGAGATTACTGCCCGATCGCCCGTTTGTTGAGTTACGATAATCGAGGAGACTGGCGGCGAGTGCGATCGCCCGGGCTGCAAATCAATTATCCTGACATTGTACTCCGCTAAGTCTGCACGGATTAATTGGGCGATCGCGTGAGTACCCAAAACCCCCGCCAACACCGCCGCATTCCCCAAACCGCTAAAAGCCACAGCAGCATTTGTCGCCGGCCCGCCCGCAGCAATGGTAGAATCAACAGCGACAACCTTCTGATTTTCCCCCGGAGGCTTGGAGGCTAAATAAACTAAATCCAAAGTCGCCAATCCCAAAAACAATCCAGTCTTCATAATCTCTCTGACATTTTTTCTTGTGATATTGGTTCTTAAATCTGTGGCATGGGCGTCCCGCCCGTGTTCTATCTGCGGTTAAAAATAAAAAATATCAAAAAAATGCAGCCAAATCCCAATACAGGAACACTGTACATTGTCGGAACGCCGATCGGCAACCTCGAAGACATGACATATCGCGCCATCCGAATTTTGCAAACAGCAGACTTCATCGCCGCCGAAGACACGCGCCACACAGGCAAACTTTTGCACCACTTTCAAATCAAAACGCCCCAAATCAGCTATCACGAACACAACCAACAGCAACGACTCCCGGAATTAATCGACAAACTGCTGTTAGGAAAAAGTATCGCCCTCGTCACCGACGCCGGAATGCCGGGAATTTCTGACCCCGGATACGAATTAGTCAAAGCCTGCGCCGATGCTAATATTAACATTATTCCGATTCCCGGCCCGAGCGCTTGTATAGTTGGGATAAGTGCATCGGGATTACCTACAGACAGATTTGTGTTTGAAGGATTTTTACCCACCAAAGGTCAAGAACGCCAGCGGAGTTTAGAAAGTTTGCAAATAGAATCGCGCACTATTATCTTATACGAATCTCCGCACCGATTGCGGCAAACTTTACAAGATTTAGCAAACACCTTGGGAAGCGACAGACAGATTGTACTGGCGCGGGAGTTGACGAAAATGCACGAAGAGTTTTGGCGCGGTAGTATGGAAAGTGCGATCGAACTTTACACCACACGCGAACCCCAGGGAGAATTTACCCTAGTGATTTCCGGCATCCAAACAGACGCACCAATTTTTTCAGAAGACGCCATCAAAGCAGAATTGCAAACATTAATCGCAGAAGGAGTAAGTCGTTCCCAAGCCAGCCGCCAACTAGCCCAACAAACATCCCTCCCCCGCCGCCAAATCTACCAACTAGCCCTCACAATAGGCGACAATGAATTACCAGAACAACCCGCTTGATGACTTTTGAATATCAAATTGGTTCGTAGTGAGGACTTTAGTCCTCATCAAAATTAGAGGACTAAAGTCCTCACTACCAACACCTTTAACATTGCTATAAAATTATACCAAAAAAAATCTATGGTACGCGGAAACTACGATCGCCAAAAACCCTATTTACGCAACCCCCACATCAACAAACCAATCGCCGAAATCTATGCAGACTTAGACGCCTTTAGCTGGGAGATATTTGAAGACCAACCCCACCGCTTCGATACAGTCAGTTTCTACGTCTTGCTTCCCCCACTGTCTTACGAAGGAAAATTCATCAAAGGGATATACTTCAGCGAAGGAGTCGAACTCATCAACAAACTCTTTCCCCAACTTTCCTCAGTATTTCATTCCTTCACCTATTCCCCCGGAACCTCCTACTCCTGGGCACCAATAGCCGACGCCTACTCCAGCTTATACAAAAACCCGCAGCGAGCAAAGTGGTTTCGCGAAACATATCCCGATCGCGCCAACAAACCAATTATACCGCTGCAAGACACAGACTTCATCAACGAATACTTAATTTCCCCTCGAAACGTCCCCGCCAAAGACATCGAACTCCTCGCCGTCGCCCGAATTTCCGAAGAAAAAAACTTGCCAACGATTGCCAAAGCCTTAAAAGTTTACCGCCAGAAGTATCCGCAAAAACCAATAAAATTAACAGTTGTCAGCGGTCACGAATTTGATGTTAACAACCTGAAAACTCTCGACGAGTACGCCTTAAAAGAATGGCATCAAGTAGAGGAAATTTTAGGCAATCCCTCCGACTACATCAACTTACTGCCGCGAGTTGACTACTACCAAGAAATCCCTAACTATTATTCGCGGGCGCAAGCATTCGTTCTCGGTTCCCTCCTCGAAGGCAAAAACCGGGGAATTACCGAAGCAATGAGTTGCAACGTACCAGTAATTTGTTTTGAAGAATTCAATCAATACGCCCGAGGAAACTCGCCTGTTTTCCCGGAAGGTGCGGGTCTTTACGCCAAATTCGATCCGGAATCCTTAGCCGATACGATTTATACAGTCTTGCAAAATCAAACTGAATTCAAACCGCGATATCAGTATTTAAAGCATTGCGGACGCAAGAACTTCTTTAACACTTGCATTGACAGTTTTCCCTACTACCAGCATAACATTCCCGACTACAAACCGGGAGCAGCATTTAAGAATTTGTGGCTGGATTTGGCGGTACAGCAAAATTATCAAGTTAGTTTGGATAGTTTTTTGTACGGAGGTTCTCCCCTGTCTCACATTCGCGGGACAAATGCGATTCAGCAAAATCTCGGCGAATTAACAAAATTTTTAGGATAATTGCAAATTAATATGTAGGGTGTGTGAGTTGGTTTTTTTTCAGGTTCGTAGTACGGACTTTAGTCCGAATCCAAGAAGGACTAAAGTCCTCACTAGAAACCTGTTTGTATTACGGGTGATTGACTGGCCCCGATATAAATGCAATCTGATGCACCGACTTCAGATGTAATTCTTGATACGAAAATCTCAACTCTAAAATCTAAAAGGGTATTAGGATGTCATTCAGCAGGAGAAACACAGAATGCACGACTTAAAAGTTGTCATCATCGGTGCCGGAATTGGCGGCTTAACTGCGGGTATCGCCCTACAACAAGCAGGTTATGAAGTTGAAATTTACGATCGCGTAAAACAACTGCGTCCAGTAGGGGCTGGCATCTCCCTGTGGTCGAACGGTGTCAAAGTGCTCAACCGCCTCGGTTTAGGCGAAAACATGGCGAAAATAGGCGGAAAAATGGAGCGCATGGAATACCGCACCAAAATCGGCCAACTGCTAAATGACATCGATTTAATGCCGCTAATTCAACAAGTCGGTCAGCGTCCTTATCCGGTTGCCCGCCGCGATTTACAACAAATGTTATTAGCAGCTTTTAAGGGAGAAGTCAAGCTCGATCGCAAATGTATTGCCGTCGAAGAAGACGCAACCGGAGTAACTGCAATCTTTGAGAACGGAGACAAAGCGCGCGGCGATTTGCTGGTGGCTGCTGACGGCGTTCGCTCAATTTTACGCACCTATGTATTGGGCCGCGAAGTACAGCCGAAATACGGCGGTTATATCAACTGGAACGGGCTAGTTTCCGCAGATGAAGCACTAGCGCCGCAAAATACTTGGGCGATTTATGTCGGCGACTGCAAGCGCGCCTCATTGATGCCCGTAGCGGGCGATCGATTTTACTTTTTCTTCGATGTTCCCTTACCCACAGGAACTCCCGCCAATCCCGACAATTACAAAGCCGAACTTAAAGAACATTTTAAAGGTTGGGCCGAACCAGTGCAATTGTTGATAGAAAGATTCGATCCCGCAGCAGTCGCCCGCCCGGAAATTCACGACGTAGGGCCGATCGACTCCTACGTTCGCGGTAGAGTTGCTTTGCTGGGAGATTCCGCCCACGCTACCTGCCCGGATTTGGGCCAGGGAGGCTGTCAAGCCATGGAAGATGGACTCGTACTCAGCAACTACCTTTCTACCACGAATTTAGGCGTAGAATACGGGCTCAAACGCTACGAAACCGAGCGCAAGCAGCGGGCGAATGCAGTTGTCGAAAAAGCTCGCCAGCGTGCCGAACAAATTCACGGTAAAGATCCGCAGGTGACACAACAGTGGTACGAACAACTGGCGAAGGAACAGCCAACCGATGTGACAGATGCGATCGCCAAAGTCATCATGGCAGGCCCATTACACTAAGTTGAATTGCATTCATTTGCTCTCAATTCTTAAAATTATCTGCGTCCCTCTGTGTTTATCTGCCTTGCATCTGCGGTCGATCGCTCCAGTGATTTACGCAATTCAAGTTTCCTAGCACAATCTCGCACAAAAATCAATCAAAAATCAGCATTTAACCTTACAATAATGTCAGGCAAACTTACTACTCACGTTCTCGACACAGCCCGCGGCTTTCCGGCGGCAAATATGTCGATCGCCCTGCAATCAATTGACCCCAACTCCGGCGCAAGAATCCTGCTAAAAACTGTAACAACTAATGCTGACGGCCGCACCGCTACTCCGTTACTATCAGAAAACGATCTCAAACCGGGAGTTTATGAATTAGTCTTTGCAGTTGGCGAATACTTCGCCCAATCTGGTGAAAATTTGCCAGATCCGCCTTTTTTAAACAGCGTTCCAATTCAATTCGGCATCGCCGATCCAAGCTCGCACTATCACGTACCGCTGTTAGTTTCGCCTTGGTCGTACAGCACCTATCGCGGTAGCTGAAACGCGGTAAGGTGCGGAATGCGCTAGATAATTAAATACGCTTGGGTTAGCGCTGTTTATTGCCCGGATCTCCCCCTCGCATCCCCCTGATTGTTGGGGAGTAGCCAGGGCTGTTTTATTGTCAGGAGAAAAATAGGTACGTAGTTGAGCTTGAGCCTCCTTTATACCAAGAAAGCCAAATAAATGCAACATTATTCGTAGGGTGCGGATCCATCAACTATCCCCCAAAAAAGACAGAAAATCTCATAGCGACGCACCAGCCACAATATTCGATCAAACAAGCTCAACATTTGCTTGGTAGTAAGAATTTTGAAAATTGGTATTATGTACAGGTTTAAAGGAGGCTCAAGCCCAACTACGTACCTTGATTAAGTAGTTTCAGATTTCTTTTCCGACAATAAAACCACCCTGCTTTTTTAAGGGGGGTTAGGGGGGATCTAGCCCCTGATTTTGCGATGGGCCCTCGGCGGTTGAAACCGATCCTATACAAACGAAGTCCGCCGACGCGGACTGAAGATCGGACGGCGGTTGAAACCGCGGCTGTACAAACAATGTCCGCCGACGCGGACTGAAGATCGGACGGCGGTTGAAACCGCGGCTATACAAACAATGTCGGCCTGGGCCGACGGTCGAAAAAAACGCAATTTTAACCGCCTATTCTTCAACCTGCGTCCGGCTTGTTTTGTCTTTATCGACGCGAATGACCTTCGCCGGGTTTTCTTTACATTAATCCAAAACTCCCTGCGGTAATACTGCCAGGAGAAACTCCACTGATAGAAGCTAAAATCTCCCCTGTTTGGGCAAACCGGATTAATGTTATACCGCTATCTTGACTAATCATCAATTGTGAAGAAGTCAGCCCGTTACCCAATACTAAGAAGTCTTTACCCAATTCAAAGTCGGTAATAGTATCAGTCCCGGAATTGGTGGAAATTAGGAATTTATCAACTCCCTTTCCTCCAGTCAAAGTATCATCTCCCAAACCGCCATTCAGCAAATCATCTCCTTTGCCGCCAAACAAGATGTCATTACCATCATCGCCGTTCAAGATATCAGCACCGCGGCCGCCAAATAAGATATCATCACCGCTAGCGCCCAGCAAAGTATCGCTACCTTTGCCGCCGTAAAGAGTGTCATCCCCAAGGCCGCCGGAGAGCGAATCATTGCCTCGGAAGCCGTTGATTGCATCATTTCCGGTGGTGCCGGTGAGGATGTCGTCGCCCTGAGTGCCGTTGATTTGACTGGGGGAATTGCTGCCCAAATCGGCGTCGCCGGTGACAAGAGGAGTTGCAATCCCAGCAGGCAATGTTACTGCTTGAATTTTGCTATCTAATGCAGCACCAGTATTGTCAGTAACTAGCTGGGAAATTGGCTTGCTTCCGGCACCGACTGCTTTGAAGTCTTGAGTGGTTGTTCCCAAAGATACTTGTTGGACGCGGGCAACGGCTTGGGGAATTGATGTTGCTGTTGGGTTGGTGACGGCGGCATCAATGCGCTGATTTGCTGTTGCCATTACTGTCGCGGATTGCGAGGTAATTTGGGTGACTTTCTGAATGTTGAAACTGGGGTCAATCTGCTGGATTTTAGCAGCGGATTGCTTAATTATTGGTTCTAAGGCTGCCCCGTTGCTGAGATTTAAGATTGTACCGCCTTGAATTTTATCGCCCATTGAACTGACAACTGCTTTGACAAGATCGCGATCGGCTGCACTGGATGCACCGTCAATCAAAGCGACTGTTTGAGTGATGACGTTTTGGACTTTCACCATTGCTGCTAAAGTTGCGACGCCCCCTGGCTGGTTGTTGTTGGTAGCCAAGATCGGATCTAAGCTAGTCAGGTCAACATCAGCCGGGAGTCCAAGGGCGGCTTTGACTAAAGATTGGGCTTCTTCTGGTGCAATTCCCTTGTCGATTAAGTCGGCGACTAAGCTGGTTAAGAGGGTGACTACACTGGAATCGGGAGGTGCGGTGACTGGTGTTTCTAGGGGTAATCCGGTGGCGGTGTCTGTGCCTCCAATTGCGACTAAATTGCCTTCTGATGGGTCGATTTCTCCGTTTTTGTTGGTATCGAAAGTCTCGAAGGGGATGTTGAGATTGAATTTACCGCCTGAATCGGTTGTGGTGGATGGTTCGTTGGTATCTTTGATGCCGTTTTTGTTGGCGTCTAGGAAGACAGTTGCACCAGAGATGTAGCCGTCGATTACCCAGCGCCCCTCTTTTGTTGTTACCTTGAAAGTCTGTTCGCTACTGGCACCGTAAGAGTCTGTAGCTATTAACTTTGCCTGAAAAGATGGCGCACCGCTTGGGGGAGTTCCGATGAACCGGATCTCGTTTGTCGGGGAGTAAAATTGAAGTCCGAGCCAATTGATGTTTGAGTTATTACTAAGTTCTAAAGGACTGCCATCAGTTAGAGTTAACCGATAGGAAATCAAGTCGCCATCGGGGTCAGTGTATACATCTTTGATGGCTTTGTTAAATTCAGTGTACCTCCCGCCTAAATTAATCTTCTGTTCTGGAGGAAGATTGCTGGCTGTAAAACTCTCTTCTGTGGCAAACTCTGAACCAGCCCAAGCAGTGTCGATCGCCTGTACACTCCAGTAATATGTCTTATCTGGAGACAAGTCTTTGAGTTGCCACTGGGTGTTTTGACTGACATTTCCTAGCCCTACAACTTGCCGAGTTCCATTGGCTAGAGACATCGGGGAAAGAATATCTTGACCCCCTGGTGTCGTCCCAACTCGCAGGTTGTAGCTTAAACCATCAGGACGAGTTTGAGCGTCAGTTGCTTTGTTCCACTTAAGAGTCACATTTCGGCCAGAAGGTAAATCTGATAGCCCTGTGGGTGCTGTGGGGGGAGTGTTCGCTTTAGAGTTGTTGCGGAAGACTTTGGTAAAGAAGTCGTTTTTGTTCAGTCCTTGATAGACATCATTGTTTGGTGCATTGCCTGTGAATAGGATATCTAATTTGTCATCCTTGTCGTAGTCTCCCCAAACAGCCTGGGAATAGCTACGATTAATCAGTTCCTGCGTGCGACTTTCGCCACTGTCGATTAGTAGGCCACTGTCGATAAAGCTGTTTGGGCCAGTAAAGCTGTTTAGGTTAGAAAAATTACCTTTGTTTTGATAGACTTTGGCGACGATTGTTGCTGAATTTTCGCCATTTTGTCGATCGACACCAGTGCCTAGGATATCCAGAAGCCCGTCATTGTCGTAATCTCCCCAAGCAGGGCGACCTAAATAAGGTATCTGTGCGCCGATGTCTTCAAAGCTGGCAGACTTATTTTTATTTTCACGGGTTTTGTTGCGGTAGACTTTGGTGAAGGACGACTGCAAAGAACTATCGCGACCTGCGAGCAAAATATCCAGTTGACCGTCGTTGTTGTAGTCTCCCCATGCCATATCACCAGCGTCACCACTAGAACCAGGCAAATTTACACCAGTGTCTTCAAAAACGCCATCGCCCAAATTCCGGTAAAGTTTGGCAATGTACCTTGAATTAATGTCTTTGGAGTCCTTTACCTGGACTAGGATATCGAGTTTGCCATCGTTATCGTAATCTGCCCAAACCCCCGATTTGGTAGCGCCAGCTATTGTGTCATCAGAAAATAGCTGTCCGGCACCTACAAAGTTGGGATCTTGTGTCTTGAGACGTGCTTTGCTGTCTTCAAAGCGGTTTTGACCGCTTGCGCCCGTGTTCCGGTAGAGCGTGGTGTTCAAGTCTCTGAACCCATAACCTCCGTTATTTGCCTTACTGAGCAACAGATCGGGACGCCCGTCATTGTTGTAATCTCCCCAACTTGACCAAGATCTATATGGGTATGGGGGATTCCCAGGTAAACTTGTCTCAAAGGTAAAGCCAGAACTCCCACCACTATAGATCTGTTGGCTGGAATCGCCACCATTCTGCCCAAGCAGTGCAGCATCCAGCCACCCATCATTGTTGTAATCTCCCCAGGTTGGAACCTGGCCTGGTAAGTCTCTTCGATTAGCTTCGCTAAAGCCTTGACCGATGTTGTCGTAGATTCGGGGAACTGTGGTGATCGGGCCGTAATTGTTGGTTTGAATTACAGAGCCACCAAGAATATCCAGTTTTCCGTCATTGTTGTAGTCTCCCAAAATACCTGAATCCAAAGCAGATATCGGAGCGTTCGTGTCCGTGAAAAGTGAGTCAGCATCCAAAATTTGCAAGGTGGTAGAGCCTTGAGTGCCAATATTGGCATTACCCCGATCGGTGATCCGAAACTCAATTTTTTCTGTTCTCTCAGCTTGACTATCCGATAATATGTCAATTTTGAAAGTTTTAGTATCTTCGTCTGGGTTAAAGGTGATTTCACGAGAGAAATTGGGGGAAAAGTTCCAATCTGTTCCCAAAGTCGCTGAACCAGTAGTAGGTTCTATGTACACCTTGGAAATTTTGTTTAGATCATCCCCAGTCCGAGTGAGAGTAATTTCTGCCTGAACGACTCCTGTGCGACTTTCATTGACTTTGTAAGTAGCTTGGGAAAAACTTACCGTGGGGGGAGCACTTTGAATTCGATCGACATTTCCATTACCTAGCGGCAGATTAATCGATAAGGGTCGATCGCTACGTTTCCCAGAGTCGTCAAATATCCGAGATATCGGCGTCGGAGTTGGCGTTGGTGTCGGTGGTGTTGGTGTCGGTGGCTGCGGATCGACGCTAGGCGTTGGTGTCGGCGGCTGCGGATCGACGCTAGGCGTTGGTGTCGGCGGCTGCGGATCGACGCTAGGCGTTGGTGTTGGCGGCGTCGGCGTAACAGGTGTCGGTGTCGGCGGCTGTGGCTCGACAGGTATTGGTGTCGGCGGCTGTGGCTCGACAGGTATTGGTGTCGGCGGCTGCGGCTCGACAGGCGTTGGTGTCGGTGGCTGCGGCTCGACAGGCGTCGGTGTAGGTGGCTGCGGTGTCGGCGTCGGCGCTACATCGTTATCTGTAATCGCCACCGCGACATTCGGAATCCCGACAATCCCGTTATACTTAGTGTCAGCACTCTGGGCCGTATGAGAAATAGTCCCTGTATGATTTCCTTCTACAACCGCATCGTCTGTAGCCGTTACTGTGACTGGTTTCGCCACATTCCAGTTAGTAGAGTCAAAAGTAACAGCAGCGATCGCACTTATTTGATCCCCTGTACCGAAACTAATCGTCACAGGCGCCGTGGGCTGGGATGTTAACTGAACGCTGTACTTCCCTGTAGCACCACCTTCCGTAGCAGTTGTACTCGTCGGTGAAATAGTCACGCCTGCCGTATCGTTGTCAGCAATCGTGGCAGTTACAGGAGAAATCGTCAGGTTGTTATACTTGGTATCGGTGCTGACCGATTTGTGAGTAATCGTGCCGCTGTGGGTTCCTTCGGCTATGCTGTCCTCGATCGCACTCACAGTCACATTTTGCACAACATTCCAATTATTCGGCGTGAAAGTCAGAGGTGCGATCGCACTAATTTGACTGCCCGCGTCAAAATTAATCGTAACGTTTGCAGTAGGTGCGCTAGTCAGAAGCACGCCGTAGGTAGCCGTTGCACCGCCTTCAGCAATATTTGTACTTCCTGCCGATTGCACGATCGACACACCCGGACTATCGTTATCTGTAATTGATGCCGTAACATCGGGAATCGGTTTGGCGTTATAACTCGCATCGGTGCTGCTAGCTGTGTGTGCGATCGTGCCTGCGTGCGTTCCTTGTGCTACAGTATCGTCGATCGCAGTAGCAGTCACAGTCTTCTCAACATTCCAGTTAGTGCTGTCAAATGTAATTTGGGCGATCGGGCTAATTGCATTGCCAGTATTGAAGCTAATGTTAACTGGTGCAGAAGGTTCCGAAGTTAGCTTGACTTTGTAACTGCCCTTTGCGCCGCCTTCTGTAGCAGTGATGCTCGTAGGTGCAACGGTGAAGCCGGCAGTGTCATCATTTGCGATCGTCATGGTAGCAGTTGCCGTCGGAATTGTCGGCGCGCCACCCGGTGAAACAGGATTTGATAGAGTAACCGTAACTGTTTCGTCCGGTTCAACCAATCCGTCACCCAACACATCCAAAGTAATAGTTTTGGATGTTTCGCCCGCTGCAAAAGTAATTTTGCCAGTAGCAGTCGTTGCGCCAGAAGTGCCACCAATATTGTTGTAGTCGCTGCCGTTAGTCGCAGTTCCGGCCATACTATAATCTACCGTACTGAAAAGTTCCGTGCTGCCATTGCGAGCGATCGTAAATGTGGCGGGAGTCTTGCCAGAATTGCCTTCGAGAATACTAGGAGTATTGGAGGCAATAGTATAAGAACTATTCCGATCCAAAATAAAGACTTTAGCTTGACTGCTGGCACCAGTAACGGCAGTGCCACCTGTTATTTTGCCAAAGTTTAGAACAATTTGTTCGTTGCTGTCAACGATATTGTCAGCTTTGATGGTGACTGCAACATTCTGAGTGAGAGTAGTAGTTCCGGCAGGAAAAGTCAGCGATGTAGTTGAAAGAGTGTAATCAGCACCTAGAGTAGCTGTGCTGCTGGGGTCGATGACAATTGGTACAACTACATCGCCGAAAGAACTGCTGTTGCTGATAGTAACGGGGACATTAACTACTGTGTCGGTAGTGCCTTCATTGACATTGTAACTACCACTATTTTTGGCGCCGACAAAACTTACCTTACTGGGTGTATTGAGGAGCATTGATACTTCGCTAGAAGCACCATTCGTTATCATTACTCCCAAATCTGGCAAAGAGTCATTGTTAAAATCGTTGACTGAGATTCGGCCGGCATTTGTCCCTACCAAAGCAAAGTTAATTGCTGGGTTAAAGCCTCCCGCGCCATTTCCAGTCAAAATTGATACGTTATTAGAGTCATAGTTAGATACTGCTACATCAAGGCTGCCGTCACTGTTAAAGTCGGCTGTTGCAAGTCCGTTGGGCTTGGTGCCGACGTTAAAGTTGGTAGCAGCAGCAAAACCTCCAGTACCATTTCCTAACAAAATTGAAATGTTATTAGAACCATTATTGGCTGTCGCTAAGTCAACGCTGCCATCTCCGTTAAAGTCTGCTGCGATAATAGTATTGGGATTTTGCCCCGTACCGAAATTGGTAGCGGCACTAAAACCGCCAGTGCTGTTCCCCAATAAAATAGAAACGTTGTTGGAAATACTATTAGCTATGGCTAAATCGTCAAAGTTATCAGCATTAAATCTCCCGACAACAACGCCAGCAGCACCAGATACTCCAAGGTTAATATTAGTAGAGCCGGTAAAGCCGCCGGTGCCATTTCCCAAAAGAATAGAAACGTTGCCAGTGGGACTGCCAGAGTTAAAGTTTGTTACCGCTAAGTCAGGGAAGGTATCGGTGTTAAAGTTACCAATAGCAACTCCAATAGCCTGAAATCCTGCCCCAAAGGTATTGGGCGCATTGAAACCATCATTACCGTTACCCAAGCGAATTCCAACAGCATTAGCGCCACTGGCACCGCTGACTGTTGCTAAGTCAAAAATGCTACCGCTATCAAAGTTGCCCAGAGCACTCATGGCACTTCCATTACTAATAGGAAGTCTAAAACTGCCGGTGCCATTGGCTAAGTAAATTACGCCGCCTACAACTAAGTCAAAAATGCCATCGCCGTTGTAGTCTACTGAGGGAACGAAGGCATCAGATGCCATTGGAAAATTAGTGGCAGCGCTGAATGAAGAGAGAATTCCTTCATAATTTGCTAAAATTTCTGCTGAAAAAGCTAACGATGTTTTAATTTGCCCAGTTGTTGTTTCTAATTCCCAGTCCCCCCCTTTTTGAGCGCTTCCGGTGAGGTTTTTGGAAGCTGCAACATTGGTATTTGTGAGTTGGGCGATGCGCTGGATGAAGGCGAAACCATCTATTTCTAAATCTACATCTAAATCTCTCGTTTGTTCCCCGATACCGCCGGGGAATAAATTCCCCGTCTCATAGCACAAGTCATCTAAAGATGACTGAATAAATGAATTATTCCCAGTCGGTTGAAACCGACTTTCGCTATGAGACGGGGGTTTCAACCCCGGTTGGACTTGCGGGCAATCGCGAGGCCCCGATGCCACATTACAACCATAAATTAGAATTTCTGCGCTCAGAGACAAAGCATTCTGCCATTCCTGCAATTGCTGGGAATAAGTTTCTAGGTTATCGACAGACAATCGGGTTTTTCCCAGTTTCAAGCTTCCGGGAGTGCCGTGAGAAATGATGTGGATGCTCTCAATATTCGTGCGAAGAGCTAAGATTTGAGTAATTTGTGCGATCGCATCCTCGTTCCCATTTAACACCACAACTTCCGTACCGGGTGTTACCCCAGCCACCAAACTTTGATAATCTGGTACTTGACTGTCGATAAAGGCGATCGCTCTTACTGAAACTGGAAAATTTAAATTTGACATACTACACCTACTTTGGGGTAAAAAAGACAACAATTCCCCTATTTCGTGACTTGCGTCAGAAACTCTCTATCAATTTTGATTTACACAGACACAGCAGTTCTGCGTAAAAATTCGGTTATTTCTCATCTGTTGTAGCTACAATAACAGTTTTCTTACATAAGCTATATAAAGTTTTCTTTAAAAAGAGGTGGTTAATTTAAAGTACCGATAAAGAGCTAGAAAATACTTAAGTACAATGACTGCGATGAAGGCACATTGCGCTTACCACAAATATTTTTGAAACGTAAGTGTGATATTACGGGCATTTAAATGTATTAATTAATACTTGTTCTAGGTTAATAATGTGATGTGCAATGAAAAAACAGGTTCGTAGTGAGGACTTCAGTCCGCATTCATTCCGAGGAATGAAATCCTCACTACCAACCAACGTGATTACCACAAACCGGAATCTATCTCCGCCAAAATCCCCTCAGCATTCCCGCACAAATCATCGTGACAGCAACCGTTACTCGCCAATAAACCCCCCCACTGACTGACATCTCCCCGGTTATATTGCAAAGCAGAACCATCAAAACGAGTAAATCTGCCGCCCGCCTCCGTCAAAATCAATTCCGGGGCAGCCAAATCCCAATCCTTCGGCGCAGACTTCCCCGAAAGCGCAATATAAACATCAGCTTTTTGTTCGACAATCGTCGCAATCTTGCAGCCGATGCTACCCACAGCCAGTTGATTTTGGCAGGGAAATTTGTGCAATAGTCGATTTAGGCGATCGTCCCGGTGACTGCGACTGGTTACTATAGATAAATCTCCCACTATACTGCGCGCAGAAACCTGCAATTTCACCGCAGAATCCCCGCGACTTTCCACAAAAGCGCCCGCATCCCGGATGGCATAATAAATCTTTTGCTTTTCCGGCCAAGCCACCACTGCTAATACGGGTTTTCCCTCGAAGGCCAAAGCAATATGAACGGCAAATTCACCAGTCTTGTCAATAAAATCGCGCGTCCCATCCAAAGGATCAATAATCCAAACCCAAGATTGAGGTAAAGGAACTTTGCCGCAACTTTCTAAATAAGACTTGTAAGTTTCTTCGCTGAGATAGCCAAATTCTGAATTCCCTAAAACCGACTGCAATTCATCGAGAATGTAAGAATTGACAGCGACATCGGCTGCGGTAACCGGGCCGTCTTTTTGTTCTTTGATGTCTAGGTTCGGAGTATTCGCATCAGGGCGATAATAAGATTGTAAAATATCTGCGGCACCCCAAGCGGCGGCCTGGGCAATTTCGCTTAATTGTTCGAGATTTTTCATCTTTGATTGATTTAAGTAAAGTGCCTCAGATGGCATCTACTTTATGATAATCGAAAAAACCCCGACTGACCCACCCTACAACTCTATGCCCTAGGCCCTATGAACACCGAACTGTTACGCTCGAAAGGCTATAGCTAACAAAAACTACATCTACTAATTGTAGCACTAATTTATGAAATTAGGATAAGGACAATAAATCTCAGGAGTTGCCAAAAATTGTGTCACCATCTGTACTTGTTTAGACAGCGGGGAAGCCAAACTAAAATCAACAGCAACCGGGCCGCACGGAACTAAGATATTATTGTCATGGGCGTAAACAATTCCGAAATACGATCGCACACCTAAATTTTTAGACACAGCTACTTGGGCAGCAATTGGATAGCTATTGTGAGTCGCAACTTTAATGCCATACAAATAATTCTTGCTTTCACGCACAGAAAAACCCAAACTTTTCAAGATAGCAGCAGCAGAAGTTGCTGTTTGCTCTGGGGAAAATGATAAGCTACCGAAAGAGTTGGTAAATCCCGTTGCTTCTATATATTGCGCGGTTTGGTGTTTGTTCAAATAGCTAATATATTGTGTGGCTTCACTTTCTTTAGCTTTACCGATTAACCTGAAGAAAGTAGGCAGGGCGATCGCAGATAAAATCCCGATAATAAAAATCACAACCAGCAACTCAATTAAAGTGAATCCGCTGGCATCTATATTGCGAGGGCGATTCCCTAGCGAATAGCTGCGCTTCTCGATATTTTTTTGGAAAAAATACAGCAACAACTTGCAATCGACCACAACCAACATCCCCCCTGTTTTCATGTCAATAAAATCACCCAAAAAATCGATGCCCCTAATCTGAAAGTTTTTGCCATTTTTGCGGCATTTCCGCTGAGTTTTGCCAGAGCACTGGCATCCAACTAGCACAGGGAAATCTGCTTTCAATATTTTGCAACTTTTGCCGCGCTTCTCGCACTGAAAAATACAAAGACTTACCGCGAGAATAATAGCTAAAAAAAACTTTTAAAAACTCTTGGGCGGCGCGATCGGGCACTCGTTCCCGCATGACAATAATTTGAGGTAAGTGCAGATCGGCTAATTGTCTCGCCAATCCCAAACCGTCACAGGAATTGAAAATTGCTAAGTGCAAATTGCGGGCGATCGCCCCTGATAAAACATCTTTTAAATCGGCAATTGTTAGCGTTTCTTGTGAATTGATATGAATAAAACCTTTAGTGCGATCGGCTTCGCTGTAACTGTGGCCGGAAAAACACAAAATGTCCCAACCTCGATCGTCTCCAAGATATCGATCGCACTCCTCCCTCGTAGGCTGTTCTAAAATTTTAACCTCAGCGGGCAAACTTTTCAACGTCCTCCTATCTGCCTCCAAATCGATGCCCGTACTGTCGCCCAAAATAGCTAAAATTCTCAATCTATTTCTGGTAAAAACTTTGCTAACTCTGTCGCTATTCGGCCCGCTAAAACTAACTTCAGCCTTCGGGTAATCTTGCAAAAAATCCCAACAATGCCAGGGGATGCGCCACAACAAATCATTTTCCGTTTGAATCACGATTCGCACTTCGTCTTTCGGATTGAAATTTTGACGCAATTTCTGCTCGATCGGGCGAAATGATTCAGCTTTCAGCCAATTATTGAAGCTGGTTTTCAAGTTGTCTGATGACTCTGTTAAATCCTTAATTGAAAAATTGGTGATTTGATTTTTGTTGACTTTAATGCGGTAGGAATTGGGGCGATCGACCTGAAAATAATCATGCACGTCACGCAGGGTGAGAAAATGTTTCACATCTTTTTTGACACTAAAATTTCCCCTGCTTGTCTGAGAATCAACTCCTGATTTATCAGAATTATCTGCCTTATAGCGTGTCTCCCACTGGCGGTAAAGCGCAAAAACTTCTGCTGCTGCTGGCAACTTTCCCTCACAACTTTTAGGTAAAGAATGATCGTCAGACCAAATAAGCACTCTAACTGGCACAGATTGAGTTTCCGGACTGTTTTCTATAGTAATAAAAACTACTTTATCTGGTTTTTTAGCCGTTAATTGTTGGATCAGGGCTAGGTTGTCAGTATTTTGCTGTTCGATGCGTTGGATAATTGCTGATTGGGTTTTTATAAGTGCTGTTTGGCTGTCTGAGTTGGCTTGATATTTGTCAAATTGTGCTTGATATTTGGCATCTAAAGCCGCTAACTTTTCATCGTAAGCTTGTACTAAATCCTGATGAATTTTAACTTTATCGGCATCATCAGGAACGCTGACTTTGACAACTACTACGCTGTCTCCTTTATTTTCGATCGCTTGAATCAGCAATTGGGTGCCTTCATTTTGAACCTGCACTTGTCTGAAAGATTCCTTGAAAGCCGTAGCATCCAAACCTTGACGAAAAATTAAATCGACTGTATTTGTTACCTCTTGAAAAAACTTAGTGAATTCGCCCGGTGCAAATTCTCCGTTGTGGGGGCGGCGTTCTCGATCGTCCGTTCCCGGCTTGCAGTCTTCTAACAGATAAATCCACAAACTGTCTGCCCATTCTAAGTTGGTGGTACTGTCAATATTCCAGCTTCCCAAACCGCAAACACCTGTCATTTGCGCCTCGCTAAAATCAGCACCAATTGCTTGAACTTGAGTTAAATTTGTTTCTTCTAAATTAGCAGCTTCTAATGTGGCATCGGTGAGATCGGCATTTCTGAGATTGGCAGCATAAAGGTCGGTATCGCTTAAATTTGCGCCTCTAAGATTGACTGCTTCGTAGGATTTTTCCCGACCGTTTCTGCTGACTAACAAGTCTCGAACTTTGGGATTGTTTAAGATGGTTTCGCCCGGTATTGCCCAGTCTAGCATTAAGCTTTTGTGCCACAGGGTGCGGGTGATATTGCTTTGCGTGAAATTAGTGTTTTTTAGAGTAGCGTGACTGAAATTGGCGTTGGTTAAATTGGCGCGGCGAAAGCTGGTGCCGCCGATTGCTGCAATGGCAACAGCTAACTGGCGAATTAAGGTGTATTTATCGTCTTCTGCTAACACTCTGGTAGCAATGTACGTTCCCAATCCAACCCAAGCTAAAGCTAAAATGACAGTCGCAGCGATGATGGCAATAACTAAAGGCGGATCGGGAAATTCGTTGGTACATTTTTCTATAACATAGAAGCATTTAGTTCCTTGACTGTCAACCGCTTCTGCTTCAATTAACAGAAATCTTTTCAAATATTCTGATGAATTGTGGACAGTAATACCTGTGGCGATCGCACTTATAGCTGCCGCCTCAAATATCACTAAATATGCGAGAATTTTTACCGCAACAACCGCAGCTAAAGCAATGGCTAAAGACAAAGCTATTACTACTGTCATGCTTCCGGTCGCAATTATAATTAAATTTGCAATTAAAGATGAAATAGGATTAGTCTCTGCGGTAAGTTTACCATTTAAAGCATCAACCACCCACTCAACTCTAAAATTTCTCAGCCAAGATAATATCGGGTGCTTTTCACTTGATATGCCACCCAAAATACTAATTAAAGCTACCACTACAGCAGCAGTAACAGCTAAATATCCCAAAACTTTTTGGATGCCTTGACGAACAATTACAAATGAGATAATTGCAATTATTAAAATGGCGATCGCAGTCGGAATAATACCCCATGCAGGAGGAGCTTGTGACAATAGCGATCCGAATGTTGCATCCGCAGCCATTGCAGTAGCTGCGCCCGACATACCTGAGAGTGCTGCTGCAATTATTACTACTACCAATACTTGGCGCGGTGCTAATCCGGCGGTGGCATTTTTAAAGTTAGCACCTGCGAGATTTGCTCCTGTAAAATCTGCACCTCGAATATCAGAACCGGAAAAGTCTGCATTGATGAGGTTTTTATTTTTGAAAGATTTTCCCTGAAGATTTTGGTTGATGAAGTTTTGAAACATAAATTTAAGTAGAGCTTAAAGTAATGAGATGTCTAATACCAAATCCGGGTCGATCGTATCCGATTGTAGGGACACGGCAGTGCCCAAGGCGTGTCAACTTAAGCTTTTAGTCCATCAGTCCTTTCGTCTACCCGATAGTCCGCCAGGGGTTAAAAACCCCTGTCTAATAGCTAAAGTCCTCTTGCATAGGACTAATGAGTTGAAAATTCTTCTCTTGAGTCCTCTTTGAGAGGACTTGCGCTATGAGACAGGGAATTAATTCCCTGTCGGACCCTCGGGCTGACCCAAGATTTTTGGTACTCAAGAGTTTTTGCATTCATCGAAAATTTTAGGTATTCAAGAGTTTTTGCATTCGCCCGTAATTGGGCCGGGAATTAATTCCCCGTCTCATAGCGAAAGTCGGTTAAAAACCGACTGGCAAATCTCAATTAAATCGTGGCAATCTTAGTCCTCTTTGAGAGGACTTTCGCTATGAGACAGGGAATTAATTCCCTGTCGGACCCTCGGGCTGACCCAAGATTTTTGGTACTCAAGAGTTTTTGCATTCATCGAAAATTTTGGGTATTCAAGAATTTTTGCATTCGCCCGTAATTGGGCCGGGAATTAATTCCCTGTCGGATTGCGGAACAAACGCAAAAATCACAAACAAAACTTTTCCGTCACACTTGCTTCTCCAATGGTAACATTAATGCCAAAACATTCTCCCAATTCAGCACTAAATTGCAACTGAATGAAGTTATCTGCATCCCTAGATTCAGCGTGTAAAACAGTCTCTCCCGATTCATCTTGCACCATCAATTGCAATCCTGCTGGCAAGTAAACGGAATTTGCGATCGGATGTACTTGCACCGTAACATCTACTTCAGAATCCGATTGTGGCGGTAGCGTAACTAGCAGCGCTACTGACTCGCCCGCGAGTTCCATTCCCAAGTCAATTTGTTGACCTCTAACAATTGGAACTGCACTTTTGAAACGAAACATCATTTCAACTTGCCGGGGATTTAACAACTGTTCTACGGTTAGCCAAGCTTCGTCAATTATTCCCTCAAACCATTTTTTTAAGTTGACCACTTCCGGCTGATTGGTTTCACTATTTGCAGTGTTTGTTTGCTTGATTTGACTCAAATATCCGAGGAAATTATCTAATTGACTTAGATGAGCAACGGGAATTTCTGCGACTGCTGCACGAGTAAATCCTAATAGCGTTGCTTCTTTCAAAGATTGGTTTAATTGTACAGCAACGTAACCGATACGATTTTCCCAAGCATCGGAGGGAATGTTACAAGTTTGGGAATCTGGCAATACGGGACGGCATTCAATTTTGCCAACGCCGACGATATCTAAATCGGCGACATCTACAAATTTCAGCATGAGTGAATCGCGACTTTCGCTCTTTTCCAAGTTAGTCTCAAATCCCATGCAGCGCAGGTAAGAATCTACTGCATAGACTGCTAGGGTATTGAGATAAACTTGTTTGAATCTTGTCGGTATGGATTTTTCAGCGCACTGTTGAGCGATGTCGTGGGCTTCAAAGGATAGCGGTACGGTGAAAGTTATTGGTTCGATCATTTTACTCATCATTAGTTTCTCTGCTCTCTTGCTTGATTGTTACTGCAATTTATTACGAATGTAATCAGAAAAATTCCGCAAATTTCGGTTAAATAAACTGTCAATAGTTGTAGGGGGAACTCCCAACCTTTTAGAGATACTCTTCGATGTTTCATCATCCAATTTAGCTAAAGCTATATCTTGCCAAGTAATATCCGGGCTATCTCTAAGTGATACACTTCTAAAAAGGTTGTCTGGATCTTCTTCGATAAGTTCACGTAGCATTATCGCCTCTTCGGACAATTCTGATTCTGGTGATGGGTAATTATCTAGGTCGTTTAAATTGCGTGTTTGAGGTGTTCTGTTTGTTTCATTCATATATCGTTTAACAACCTCGCTGAATCTCCACTTCAATATCTGATTAACCCAAGCCATCACTGGTTTTTCTAGATAGTAGTTGTCAATGTTTTGACAAATATACTCAAGTGTTTTCCCATAGGCTTCGTTATAAAGATCCTGGTAAATGAGACCTTGCAAGTCGGCTCTGTAAGGACGAGCAAGTCTATGACAACGCCCAACTACTTCGATTAGTTTGGTTAGCGCTCTGTTTCGCTGACGGCTCTGGGCTGGGTGCTGTTGAGCTTCGAGAGCTAGCTGTCTGAGTTGCAAATCAATTTCGTCCTCCATCTCAATCTCCTCACTCCTCTGGGGATTTTTGTACACTCTTGGGGAATCTCTATATTGTTTTTCGGTAGAGTCCCAATTTTTTACGCATTTGTGCGGGGATTGTTACAAAACTTTACGTTTGAGGTGGTTTAGGAAAAAAGTTTTGAGGTTTGCGTAAAAAGTCTGGGGTGGTTCCGTAATTAGGGTTGAGGGGGCGATCGCACTTTCATCGAGAGCGTTGGAGGCAGAAACCGGGTTTTTTACGATAATACTGGTTTCTAGCCTTTAATCTCGATAAAAAACCCGGTTTCTTAGGTCTAGTGCGCCAGTCATTATCGGAAAAAAAGTTTTGAGGTTTGCGTAAAAAGTTTGGGGTGGTTCCGTAATTAGGGTTGAGGGGGCGATCGCACTGACAATGCGGGGCGATCGCACTTCATAAATTTGGCTATTACAAGACTCACGGGAGGCGAGAAACCGGGTTTCTTCGTATATTTCTCGTGACGGGAGAGCAAAACTCATAGAAACCCGGTTTCTGAGGTTGTGTATGTCCGGGAATAGATTATCAACTTTTACTTTTTCGGGGAGATCGTTTCCATGACTACTGTGAAGAAATTATCGATGGTGGCGATCGGAGCAACAATTTGGGCTGGAATTACCAATCCAGTGAGTGCGATTATGGTGTCTTTGGGAGGTACATCAGTTCCCGGACAAGGGCAATTCTCTAGCGTACCTGGGGCAAAAACAATTGATTTCGAGTCAGGTGCGCCAACATCTGGCCCTGTTATTTACTCGGCTCCTGGTATCGGCCCTACTGTTGTTTCAGGCACTATCAATTATCTTTTTTGGACACCCAAAGATGACTACACGAAATACCTTACAGTTGCGCCATTTGGTGACGAACGAGGAAATAATAATCTCAGCATTAGCTTTGCTGAAAAAATTGATTACTTTGGTATGTACTTAGGTTCCTTTGATAGTTATAATAGCATTGCTTTTTACCAAGACAATGTTCTTCTAAAATTGTTGAATGGCCTTAATGATTCCGTTAATATCTATGTGAATTTCTTTGCAGAAAAAAACGAGTCATTTAACAAAGTAGTTCTAGCTTCGAGTGTTCCTGCATTTGAGACTGATAATCATGCTTATCGGATTGCGGAACCCGTTCCCGAACCGACTACTATTTTAGGTAGTTTGGCCTTTGGCGCTGTGGTTTCCTACTGGCACAGGAAGCGAAACAACTACAGAAATTCGTGAATTCAATACTGACAAAACAGCGGCAAGCAATACCAATTGTATAAAATAGGGCTACAGATCAGTAGGGCTATCCGATACCTGATAAGAAATCTGGGTTACTTATTTTCTGTATAAATGGGCGGTTGAAACCGCTACTATACAACCAAAACCCGCCTTCGCGGGTTTCAGGATCGAGGGGCGGATCGTACCCGGATTTGGTATGACGTGACAAAGCAGCAAGCAGCCCTGAAAAAAGTTTTGAGATTTGCGTAAAAAGTTTGGGGTTCCTCCGTAATAAGGATTGGAGGGGCAATTCGCTACGGGATAGTAGCGCTTAACGGACTTTTCTGATGAAGGGCGATCGTCCTCCGCAAATGTTGTTGTTTTGATTTAAGGGAGATCGGGTTCTATGTCTGTTATTCAAACAGGGGTAAAACTAATGCCGTCAATTTCAATTTGGGTTATCCGAGGAGCTTTCTGGAGCTTAGGATTAGGATTGAGTTTGGGAATAGCTGCGCCGGGGTTAGCAGCAAAAACGATCGCGCTTCCCGCTCAATATTCTTCACTGATTTCTGGTGGAGCAATCGAGGTGGCAGAGCTAGAAAATTTTGTAAATACCGGGAATGTCCCCTCGAATTTTAGTGTTTTGGCTGGCTCCTTATCATCAATAGCTCAAATCAATGGCGACGAGCAATCTTTAGTGCAAAAGATTCGCGAACAGCTAAGCCAACCTATAAGTATCGACAAAAACAATCCCAAATCGGTGGATGAGTTATCAAACTTAGTCAAAATTTTATTGCCACCAGATTCCACAGAAGCAGAACAGCAAGAAGCCAAGACATTACTTACCCAGAAAGCCAATAACTTGACTTTAATCGATTTTTTGAAGAAATTGCCAGTAGATAACCTTACGCAAGACAATTTTCTTGATGTACTGAGAAAAATGCCTCCTCCCGCCCAGGCTCGATCGACAACAAACATTCTTTACCTAAATTCAACTCGCGGCTTCGGTACTCTAAATTTAGAAAATTTTCGCGGGGCGATCGCTAATGCCTTAGAAAATTATCAGGGCGGAACAGTATTCGATGTTGATTTCGTTCAGACTCAGGTTCCTGGCAGCCTTGGATTATCGCTCAATTCTAAGCCTGTTGGGTTTTACAACCAAATTTGGTTCGACACGAGTATTTATCAAACATCGATTCTCAACACAGTAGATTTTGCCGCGATTAATGCTTGGGCAGCCAACAAGCAGCCAGAATTCATTCTAGACAGTTCCTTCGCTTTCCGCAACAAAGAAACTACGACCCTCACTCCTTCAGCGGCAGCAGCAACAATCAACCAAGCTTTAGCTCTTAAAAATGCAGGTGGCGGTATTCTAATTGGTACGGATCATAATGATTTTGCTTACACTGCCAACCAAATTTTGACTAACTTCGGTTTCGATGGTTTATTTACTGGTGTTACGGAAATTACCGCTAACGGTTCTTTTGTTGGCGATTTAATGCTGAATCCATACAAGGTGAAGTCGGACTTTTTTGTCAACAACTTGCAGGGACTTTCGACATCAAATGTGCCGATCGGGACTCATACTCTCAATGCGAATGGTGGCGATCGAACTATCAAAATTATCGAAAACCTATTTTCTTATAGTCCTAATAAAGTTGTCCATGTCGGTGCTAGTTTTGATACGGGAAACAACATGACTCCGATTGACGATCCGGAGTCCGTTCCCGAACCGACTACTGTGTTGGGTACTTTAGCGTTTGGTGCTGTCATTTCCCGCTGGCGGATGAAGCGCAAACAGCAACAGAAAGTTTTGAATTCAACAGTTAGCTGATTTAGGGGAGAAAAGTGCGATCGCCCTTCCAGAGCACAAAAAGGGCGATCGCCCTTCCATCCTATTCGCAGCATCAAAAACCTACTCCCTAAACAATTGAGCAAAACGCTTTAACACCTTCAGCACCCTGTACAAGCCATCCTCGCTCCTCAGCGTGAAAGAATACGATGTAGCATACTGCGGCGTTCCTTGTTTCGTCAATTTTAAGAAGATAAAATCAATCCCATTCGTGACAAATCCCAAAGTAGGTTTGTCAGGATTAGGACTCCCCAGCATATACGCCAAAGCTTTAGGAATACCAGCTTCTAGCGAATATTGCGATTTTTTTGCCTCAATTACCAACACCCAAAACTCAGGCGTAAAAACCAATAAATCCAGGCGTCCCGTAACAATAGTTCCATCATCTTCGGAAACAATTCTCACCTCTTTCTCGCCAGTCAAGTAAAATGGTGCGCGATAAAAACCTGCCATTCTCAACAAGGGAGAAAGCACCACTAACTTAACCACAGGTTCCAGAATCTCGTACTCGGACAAGTGGATATAGTCGCCCTTGACTTCATCTAAAGCTTGCTTTTCTAAATCCGTTAGTTCGGGTAAATTATCTTGCCACTCTCGAAAAAATTGAGCGTCGTCAGTGCGCTGCAATCCAAACTTTTCTATTAAGTCGCGCAGCTTGATATTTTTGGCTTGGATTGTTTCTACCATAGCTTTACATTCTGTTACATCGTCAGGTTTATTTGTGCGTAGCTAATTAGATCGGAAAAAAAGTTTTGAGATTTGCGTAAAAACTTGGGGCTGCTTCCGTAATTAGAGTATACAGGGCGATCGCACTTCCATCTGCTGTCCAGGAGGCAGAAACCGGGTTTTTGCGAAAATATTGGTCGATCGCCTTCTCGGTCAAAAACCCGGTTTCTTAGGTCGGAGTGCGTCAGTCCTAATCTAAAAAAAAGTTTTGAGATTTGCGTAAAAACTTGGGCTTGCTTCCGTAATTAGAGTATAGAAGCCAATTCAACGTTTTGGCGATCGCTTGATTTCATTGTATCACTTTTCATTTAATCCAAGATTAGGAGTGTAATCTCAATGGCAACCGTAAATGAAGGTCAAAGTAACGTTCTGCTGAAAGATGTTCTAATCGCCGACACTTTGCCGGGAAGTGCAGCTAACAATTCTATCCTCAACCCTTTAAGCAGCAGCAACAAGCAAAATATCGGCGAAAGTTCCTTGATGATTGACAGCAAAAATCCAATAGCGATCGAACCCGATAAACCATCAGTTACGACTAATTTGCTGAAATCAAACGATGCTATTTCCGAGTCAAGCAGCAATAAATCTGATGATTCCTTAATTGTTCCAGACCCTCTCAAGAGCAGTTTAAACACGTCAGTCAGCCGCAGTACCGGACTCGACACCTTATCCGGTTCCCAGTCAGGCGCAAGTGTCAAAGATACCCTGACTGGAAGCAGCAAAGATGCACCGTTAATTGCAATTAAAGATGACACTTTGACAGCCACTGACTCCTTGACTAACAATCAAAGTGCCAAGAAAATATCACCTGACAAAACAATCGATCCCTTAGCAGAAAAAGAAAATAAACCGGAAACACAGGTCACTAAAAACAACCTGATTTCCGCAGAAAAAGAATCCCCAATTCAAGCACCGACTAATCCTGATAAATTGACGGCGGAAAAACCAGTCGCCACTATCCCTGAAGCGGCCAAGGATGCCACTGACAAACAAACCTCGACAGCTACTACTCAACTTGTTGAAACTTCCCCATCACCAGCCACAATTCAAACACCGAATAATACTGATAAATTGACGGCGGAAAAACCTGTCGATACTGTCGCTGAAGCGGCCAAGGATGCCACTGACCAACAAACCTCGACAGCTACTACTCAACTACTAATACTGATAAATTGACGGCGGAAAAACCTGTCGATACTGTCGCTGAAGTTGGCAGAGATAGCAAGCAACAAAACTCGACAGCTACTAGCGGAGACCCGGACAAAAAAGTTGCGGACAATAGTCAAGTTGTTGCAGTTGAAACCCCAAAAGAACTCAACTCAACTAATCCTAAATCAGAGCTAGTTGCGGATAATTCGTTTACATCGGGGAAATTTATTGTTGATTCGACTGGTCAAGTCGGCATCGATTTCTTGTTTGACGGCGGACTGTATAAGGGTCAATTAGCTATCGTCAGCCTGAAAGGGATGGAGAAGTTTGTACCTGGTTCAGCAGAATTTATAAAAGAAGTGGCTTCAAGGGCATTAAGCAATTCTGTAAAAGGTCATGTAGTCATTAATGATTTGAGCGAAGGTGCGAGATTTACGGGTAATTTACCTGAAGGGAATTATAACGAAGGAACTTATTTGGGAGTCAAGAGTTTTGCAATGACTTCGGGGGATGAATTTGGCGTTATGTTGGTGCCGAATGGAACTGTGCAAGAGGTTCTGAATAATCCTGTTGTTGGAGGGGATAAACGTCCTTTGTTTTCAATGGTGACGGCGAATCCTGCTGAGGGATTTCATGTGGGGCAAATTGCTGATGTGACGGGTAGCGGCAAGACTTTTGCAATGGAGGATATGCGGGTTGATTTGGGGAGCGATCGCGATTACAATGATGTGATATTTCAGGTGCGGGGTGCGACGGGTACTGCGGTGAATTTGGATGCAGTGATTAATGCTGAGAAAGATTGGCGTAAAGCTGATATTGGTAAGGCTTTGCTTGCTTACGCTCAACCATATGTTGAACCGAAGGTAGTGGCTGTTCAAGAGGAGAAAAAACCTGCAAATAATACTGATTCTGCTTCACTTTTAGATGTTCCAATTCCTGAAAATGCAAGTATTTCAAAAGAGAAGGTAACTTCTCCAACTAATACTGACTCTCTCTCGAAAACGGAGGTTGTTACTTCAGATATAACTGTAACGCCAGCGGTGAAGAGTGAAGATGAGAAACAGGCGATCGCCAATTCGAGCGCGATTCCTACCAAGGATATGCCGGCTTCTGAATTGGCTGTAGTTTCTGAGGTGGAAACTGTAGAGGATAAACAGGCGATCGCCAATTCGAGCGCGATTCCTACCAAGGATATGCCGGCTTCTGAATTGGCTGTAGTTTCTGAGGTGGAAGCTGTAGAGGATAAGCAGGCGATCGCCAATTCGAGCGCGATTCCTACCAAGGAGCTCCCAATTTCTGACAAGCCTGTCTTGTCTGAGGTGAAGACTGAAGATGAGAAACTTGCGATCGCCAATTCGAGCGCGATTCCTACCAAGGAGCTCCCAATTTCTGACAAGCCTGTCGTGTCTGAGGTGAAGAGTGAAGATGAGAAACTTGCGATCGCCAATTCGAGCGCGATTCCTACCAAGGAGCTCCCAATTTCTGACAAGCCTGTCTTGTCTGAGGTGAAGAGTGAAGATGAGAAACTTGCGATCGTACTGACTTCCACTCCGAATGAGTCTGTCAAAACCGATGCAGTGACTTCATCTCCTACAGTCATTTATCCGTTGAAAATAAAAGAAGAAAAAGAGGCGATCGCAACCCCTATTTCTACTCCCACAAAAGATGCACCAGCTTCAGATAACACTGTAACGAAATCAGTTGAAATCGAATCTCAAGCTGCACCTCAACCTGCACCTAAAAACATTTCAACCGTTGAGACAGAAACCAACATCAATCGACCACAACCTGCTGTTACTCTCAGCCCCACAACCGATGAAAAACCAGAAATTTATACTCAAGAATCTGCTAAAACTTTTCAGCCGATAGTCCACGAAAGCAAGCCAAATATTTATCCTCAACAAGTTTCGACTGTCAATCAGTCAATTGCAACAGATAGCAAGCCAGTAACTACGATCTCAGAATTAGCAAAACCAGCCATTTCTACTAACAGCCAGCCAGCAATTTCTATTCAAGAAGTTGCTCCTGTCACTCAACCTGTCGCACCAAATGCCACCAGCATAGTAGCCACAAATAGTCAAGACACAACCAATACAGCACCCACAAATTCTACACAAAATATCGGATCGAATCCGGTCACAACCACTACCTCATTCCATTCTCCAAAAGCATCTCAACCCTTGGTCGGTATTATTAGTACAGGATTTAATGCCAACAACTTCGATATAGACTACAGCCGCATTACTCTCGGAAAAGACCGCATTGCTAATGACGACAATCCCTTAATTAAATCCGGTGAAGGCAGCGAACAAGGAACTCACGTTTTAGGCTTAATTGCCGCCACTCAAAATAATAGCAAAGGCATCGACGGCATTAACAGCGAAGCACCGATTTGGTTGGGTCGGGCTAGTGGCAATAACAGTTGGGCAGAATCCTTAATTGAGTTTGCAGATGCCGCCAAAAAATCCGGTCAACCCAACGCAGTTGTTAACATCAGTTTTGAACTAACTCAAGTTGATGATAGCGGGAAAATAGTTCCCCGCTACGAACTCACAGAAGCCGAAAATAAAGCCCTAGAATATGCTCGCGAAAATCAAATAGTTGTTGTTGTTCCTGTGGGCAACAATCCCCAACAAATATCGGCTCTAGGGCAAGCATCTCTTCAGTTTGATAATATCATCAGCGTCGGTGCATCATCGGGCGGTCAAGTCACAGATTATTCCGGCACTGGCAAAGGTTTAGATATTTTAACAGAAGGAGGAACGCTGAACAATCCAGTGCGATCCACCGTCGGAGAAAGTACAGGATTGATGGCAGGAACTTCTGTAGCAGCAGCCCAAGTTACGGGTGCAATTTCTCAAGTTTGGGCGGCAAATCCCAAACTAAATTATCAGCAAGTTATCGATATTGTCAAACGCACTGCAACTGATATCGCTTTGCCAAATTGGGATGCTAAAACAGGTGCGGGATTGCTGAATATGGCAGCAGCAGTACCTTTGGCAAAAGCAACCCAACCTAAACCTTTGCCACCAGAACCTACTGTTCAAGATGTAGTCAGTCAACTCAATAACTTAGCTCCAGAACTCGATAAACTTCTAGAGCAATTTAAGGCTGAATCTGACAAAATTTCTGCCAATCCCGACAGTGCTTTAGTCGAGCCGAAACCTGAAGATGAGAAAAAAGCTGCGGAAGAATTGGATGCTTTGATCGCTGATTTGCAAAAAGAAATTGATGGCTTGCAAACCGATCCGTATGCTGATATTGATGGCATTGCTACCACCTATCAATTTGATCCGAAATTTCAGCCTTTAGTCGGTATCATCGATACTGGTTTTGCTGAAAATAATCCCGATATTGATTACACCCGAATTATCAAAGGTCGTGATTATAATGATAGCGATGATAATCCTTTACTTCCTGCTAACGATCCGAAGGCTGAACACGGTACTAAGATATTAGAAGTAATCGGGGCAAAACAGAACAATGATATTGGCATAAATGGTGTCAATGATGATGCACCGCTGTGGCTGGGACGTGCTGTTGGTTCTGGCAAATGGGCTCAATCTTTGCGGGAATTTGTGGATGCTGTGAAGGTATCTAAACAGCCGAATGCTATTGTCAATCTCAGCTTCGATTTGGTTGACAAAAATGGCAATACCCGGACTAAATTTACAGCAGAAGAAAGAGCAGCCATTGAATACGCTCGCGACAACAAAGTTCTGATTGTAGCAGCAGCCGGAAATCAAGGTGTGGAAGGTTTATCTGCTTTGGGTAAAGCTTCGCGGGAATTTCCTAATATCATTACTGTAGGTGCGGCGGATTGGAATGGAAATCTTGCTGATTACTCTAGTTATGGTGCAGGGATAGATTTAGTGGCTTTTGGTAGCACCCCTGACGGTAATGCAAGTTCTAATGCAAATTCAAATGAGGATTTGCTCAAAGATTTAACTCCCGAAGAGCGACAAGCTTTGGAAAAAGCGATTAAATTTAACGAAGAGCCCACTGATGATGGCAAACTGACTGAAGCTGAGGAAAAACTTGTCTTAGAAGCAACTCAAAAGCTGGGAAAAAGCTTAGGAGATATCAAGAATTCTGACGGCGATTCAGCGCAATCAATCCCTGAAATTGTCGGTACTTCGATCGCTGCGGCTAAGGTGACAGGTGCGGCTTCGCAGGTTTGGGCGGCTAATCCAAATTTGAGTTTTGCACAGGTGAAAGCTATTCTCAAAGCTACTGCGGTTGATTTGGGTACTCCTGGCTGGGATATTCAAACCGGAGCGGGTTTGTTGAATCTGGCTGATGCTGTCGCAATGGCTAAATCTCCACCATCTGAACTCGATTTAGCAGATAGTATTTTGTCCTCCGATCCCGATCTTTGGAAAGGGGAAGGTACGCCTAAAGAACGGGAGGCTTTCTTCAAGAAATTATGGAAGGGAGTGAAGAAAATCTTTAGCAAGGTGAGTGGAGTTGTTAGCAAGGTAGTAGGTTTTGTTAACAAGGTATCGGGTTTCATTGGCAAGGTGAAAGGTTTCTTCTCCAAAGTTAGCGGGATATTCTCGACAGTTAAGAAGGTATTTAGCTGGATTGGCAAAAAATTCTTGGCTTTACCTCTCTTAGGAAAAGTTGGGGTAGCTTTAGGCGGAATTGGTTTGGTGGGAGGTGCGATCTGCGGTTTCATTTGGTGGTTGCGGAACCGGAAACAGCAGCAACAGCAACAGCAACAGCAACAGCAACAGCAACCAGAACAGACGCCTGTTCAAAATCAAATTCCACCGGAAATTCTTACTCTCCAAGGAATTTGGGCTACTCTCAACCCGGAGCAAAAAAGGGCTCTTTGGCCTCTTTTAAAAAATCCAGCTTCAGTAGCTTTTGGCTCAGTTGACATTAATGTTTGGAATAACTTGCTCCCTGAACAAAGGCAGGCACTCACCCCATATATACAACCTTCTGCTCCTGGAGTTCCTGACCAGTATAATTATCTTTTTACCTAGGGCTGATTGACTTCAAAAATCTAATTGCTACCCAGCAATCGCAGATTCAAAGCACTCAGTCAGCCTTGCAAACCTACCAAGATCAAATAAATCAAGCTAATGCTTTTGTTAGCCAACTCGAACAGCAAAGACAGGAGGCTCAAAATTCTGCTAATTACTGGAATAGCCAGATTAATATTTGGGGAATTGTGCGATACGATCGCCAATGCACTCGCTTCTTATTCTGGCGTAGGTGCCGAGATGTTCCTGTTTGGGGTTCGATTTACAATCCGCAAGCAGTAGCTAATCGCAATGATGCTCAAGCGGCTGCTAATGCTGCGGCTCAATATCGAGATATAGCTGCACAAAAAGCTCAAGAGTTAACTGCTACTTTGCAGCCACAAATCACGGCATTGCAACAGCAGATGTCAGAGCAGCAGCAACAATTGCAATCGCTGGCGCAACAGCAGCAAGCTTTGCAGAGTCAGCAGCCGCTAGCAATTGCTTGAGCGCGATTTGAAAGTGCGATCGCCCTGGATGCTTCTCCAAGCTATCCAAAGTACGTCGCTCCTCAGAAACCGGGTTTCTGCAATAGCTTTTGCATCCACCGAAATATTGTACCGAAATATTGTTACAGAAACCCGGTTTCTTAATCCCAAGTGCGATCGCCCTGGATGCTTCTCCAAGCTATCGAAAGGGCGTGAAGTGCCGCTATACCGTAGGGAATCGCCCTTATTGAGATGAAAAGTGCGATGTGCATCAATGCCCAAGAAACCGGGTTTTTGGCACGATCTGAGGGCTGTGGCGAAATATTGTCGTCAAAAACCCGGTTTCTGACTTCTCCCTGAATTTATTATTTCCGCAGCACCGAAGTGATTATCACTGTAATAGTCGCACTAGCAATTAGAGTAAAAGCAAGCTGTACCACCCACTGAGTTGCTTGCTGGTAGTTAGAAAAGCGATCGTTAAACTTCTCGGAATCCCTCGATAGCTTATCCACATCTGTCGATAGCTTGTCCACGTCTGTCGATAGCTTGTCCACATCTGTCGATAGAGTATCTACATTAGCCGATAGCTTGTCCAGTTTTTCAATTACATCTACCAAAGTTGGTTCGTTTTTGGATGTAGTGGTCATTGGGTTTATTTTAACTCGATAATTATATTGTACTATATTGTGTGTTTTGTCGCCTTTTAAATTATTCATTTGTTGTAAATTCTGAGTTATGTTAGAATTAAGACTCGACTGAATAATGGGAGAAAACTTTTATGACAGCGATGACAGTCAAAGATTTAAACCAAGTTCAGACGCTTTTTTCCGAAGCGGGTTTAGATTACACAATTGAACTAGAAGACGGGAAAATTTCAGTTATGGGCCCATCAGACATCGTATCCAGTGAAATCAGTAGCCGTCTCATCGCCTTTCTTTTCGCTTGGATAAATCCACGTCGCTTGGGGAGAGTGTTTGACTCCGCAGGCGGTTTCATCATGCCGAATACAAACGTCAAAGCGCCCGATGTTTCGTTTGTGCGCGCCACCCGCTTGCGCCAAAGTCCGCGTTATTTTGGTGAACTTGTCCCTGATTTGGTGGTTGAAATTAAATCTCAAAGCGATCGCATTAAGGCTATAGAAACTAAGGTTTTGAAGTTTATAGAGCTGGGTGCGGTTGTCGGCATCCTGATCGATCCTGATGAGGAAACAGTGGCAATTTATCGATCGACTGGTGAACCGATTATTTTAGCAAATGGCGATATTTTAACAGTACCAGAGCTTTTTCCCGGTTGGGAATTGCCCGTTTCGGAATTATGGCCTCCGATTTTTACTGAGGAAGAAACACAATCCTGATGCGTTTAAGTTTGAGATTGTTGTTGCAGAAAATAGCCGACGAGATAAAGTGAACCGCACAGGATTGTGAGGTTTTCGTCGGTAACAGCCGCATCTAAGGCTGTTGTTAAGTCGGGAAAAGCTTGAGTGAGAGTTAATTCAGGGCAGATTTTTTCAGCAATGGCGGCTAATTCTGTGGGGGATGCTGAGTTTTGATCGGGTACGGGAACGAGATAAAGCCGATCGCCCTTTTTGAGTAATGCTTGTAAAATATCATCGCAGTCTTTCGTCGCCAGAATGCCGATTACCCAGTTAATCGGCGACGGGGAAGCGGTAAGATTGTCTACATATTCGCGCAGGGCGATCGCAGCAGCGGGGTTGTGCGCGCCGTCAATCAGGATGTTGCGGTTGTTCCAAGTTGTCTGCTGAAGTCTTCCCGGCCATTGGGTTTGGGCGATTCCGTTGGCGATCGCACTTTGGGAGATTTGCCATCCTAGGTTTTGCAGGGTGTGGATAGTGGCAAGTGCGATCGCCGAATTCATTAATTGAACTTGTCCCAACAATGGCAATTTATATCTTATTTTAACCGCAGATAAACTCGAATTAACGCCGATTTCAGGATTAGGATGATATTCTACAAATCCGTCTCCTAAATCTAGCGCAGGTTTTACCCAAACTGCCGGACAACCTAATTCTTGAATGCGTTTTTCTACTACTAATCTAGCAGATTCCGGCAATTCTCCGACAACTACCGGACACTTTGATTTAATAATTCCCGCTTTTTCCCCAGCAATATCAGCGACAGTCGGGCCGAGGATTTGCCAGTGTTCGAGACTGATAGAAGTAATCACGCTGACAAGGGGATTTTTGCAAACATTAGTCGCATCCAATCTGCCGCCCAATCCGGTTTCAATGACAGCGATATCTGCTTTTTGTTCGGCAAAATACAGCCAAGCTGCGGCCGTGATGATTTCAAATTGAGTCGGAATTTCCGTATTACCTTCAGCAGCGCGGACAACTTTTTCTAAACAGTCTTGCAATGCTGTTGGGGAAATCGGTTTTTGGTTGATACAAATTCTTTCTGTCCAATCGATTAAGTGCGGGGATGTGTAGCGCCCGACTCGATAACCTGCTGCTGCGAGTACCGATGAGAGATAAGCGCAAACGGAACCTTTGCCGTTTGTGCCGGCAACGTGGATAATGGGTACTTGTTTGTGAGGGTTGTCGAGTTTTTCTAGGAGTTGGTGAATTCTTTCGAGGCCGAGGTGGACGCCGAAGTGTTGGTAAGATTTGAGGATGGAGTTTGCATTCATTGAGGATGATAAATTCTGTTTGTGTGTGAATTATATTTTTTTTATAAACCGCAGAGGGCGCAGAGGGCGCAGAGTGAGAGAAGAAAGAGATAGATATCTAAGAAAAGAGAGGTTTATAATTGATTTATTCTATTTATTGCGGGAAAAAAAAGGTGGGTTTGGATATTATTTCTCTGTTTGCGGGTTGCGGTGGCTTGGATTTAGGTTTTCGCTTGGCTGGGTTTAATCCGGTTTGGGCGAATGAATATGATAAGTCTATTTGGGATACATATAATTTCAACCATTCTGAAACTATTTTAGATCGCAGAGATATCAGAAAAATTAATTCTGATGAAATTCCTGACTGTGTTGGAATTATTGGCGGGCCTCCGTGTCAAAGTTGGAGTGCGGCGGGCGCGAAACGGGGAATTGATGACAGTCGCGGTCAACTTTTTTGGGAGTATATCAGAATTGTCCGAGACAAGCAGCCTTTGTTTTTTTTAGCTGAGAATGTTCGCGGTATCTTAGCACCCAGAAATCAGGATGCTTTCACTTATATATTATCGCAGTTTGAGCAAATCGGGTATCGGGTTTCGTTCAAGTTGCTGAATGCTAAAAATTTTGGTGTGCCGCAAGACAGGCAAAGGGTGATTGTTGTCGGTTATCGTCAGAATCTGGGTTTTGGTTTTGAGTTTCCCGAACCTGGAACCGAGGTTTTGACGCTGCAAGATGCGATTTTTGACTTGCAGGCTGAACCAATTCTAGTTCATGGTAAGTTAGATAATTATCACGATTCTGTCGCGAATCACGAATGTGCAGATTTGGGATTTTCCAGCATTTATATGTCGCGAAATCGAGTTAGAAGTTGGGGTGAACCTTCTTTTACAATTCAAGCCAGCGGCAGACACGCGCCTCTCCACCCTCAAGCTAGTAAAATGATTTTGGTTGCCAAAGACAAGCGCATTTTCGATCCGAATTCGCCTCAGCCTTACCGTCGGCTTTCTGTGCGAGAGTGTGCGAGAGTTCAGACTTTCCCGGATGACTTTATTTTCAAGTACAAGTATATTGCTGACGGATATAAAATGGTCGGCAATGCTGTTCCTGTGAATTTGGCTAGGGTTTTAGCAAGTAAGATTTATGCGGATATTTGTTCTGTAGGGGCGGTGGGAAGAGTGCCAGCCCTTTCACTTCTGTAACACCATCTGTTAATTTTGCCATAAATCATCTAGAGTAAAGTTGCGGGGATTTTTGAGAATGAAGGTATGATTTTCTTTGATCAAATCTCCCGTACACACGAAAGGCAAGCGTTCTTGATAAGCTTTGATAGCGAGGATATAATCTTTGTCTGCAAGTTCGGTTTGAATTTTTCGCAATTTGTCGGCAATCACGCCTAATAAGGTAATTTCGCCGCTTAATTTGTCGGCGTTGGGCGTGTGAATTTGCATCACGACTCCCTGAATAGTTGTATTGGGAAGCCCGGTAATTAAGTCTGCTAAAATTTCAATTTGAGAGCGATTTTCTACGGTTTCTAAGATTAGGATTGCCTCGCGGATGCGGGGGGCATAATCTCCGAGAGTTTGTTGGTTTGGCAGCAATATTTCAAATTCCTCTCCGGCGGCTGGTTTGTGCCAAAGAGTGGCATTTTCTAAGAAAGGCTTGTCTTCATGCCAACCGTGAAGTAGCAGGTAATTCCTCAGTCTATCTAGGTCTATTGTTGTGAAATTTTCGGTATCTTTTAGGGTGACTTTCATGGTTTAATTCCTTGGCTAATCCCCTCCATAATTGACTGAAGGGCGACGACTGTAAATTGGTTGGTTCTGGGTATAGTGACTGTGACAGCGGTGGTGTTTTGTGTTTCTGGCATTCCCCGCAGGGATATCCAATATCCGCAGTTATTCATGCAGGTTTCTGTTTCTGACTGAGTTAACCAGTTTGCTATTGTTTCGGGGATTAAAACAACAACTAAAATTCGGGGTACGGCGAAGTCATCTATTCTCAAGTCATCGTAGTTTTTGAGTTTGAGAGGGTAGCGGATCGAGTTATTTTCTCGAACATCCCTTGATGTCGATTTTAACTGCAATTCTAAGCGAGGTGCTCGGATGCGGCCTGTTCCTCCTTTGGCGGCTATCCCCCAGTCTACACTGTCGTCGTCTACGAAGGGTTTGTAAAGAGAATAGCCTGAAACGGTTGCTATGGCTTGCAGGTAGGTGTTGCTAAATTGTTCTTTTTGTTGGTTTATATCCACACTTACCTGTATTTTTTAGATGCTCAGCACTCATTTATTATCACGTTTTAATGACGCCCTGCAACTCCCATGAATCGATCGCCCTTAGCAGCATACACAGCATACAGCCGATCGAGCTTTAAGAAGGTTTGCAGCAGCGCATTCGCCCCCTGAGTACACTCTGCTGGCGAAGTATACTCATCTTCTGCATGGCTGAATTTTTTGCCAACGATCGCACAAATAGTTGTTTCTTGTTTTCTGCCTCTTAATTGAATACTCTTAACTGGTCTTGCTTCGTAGCGATCGCTCACCAATTCCCAGGTTTCTCCTGTTATTAATACCCGATAAGGATTATCTTCTTTAATATCTTTATTCATTGCTTCTAACCTGGCGGCAATATTCACAGTATCTCCTAAAACCGAAAAATTTAATCGCTTCCCGCCGCCGACAGTTCCAGCAATAATCGACCCTGTATGAATGCCAACTCCAAATTCAATTTTTGGCTTGCCTTCCCTTTCAAATTGCTGATTTAATTGTTTCAATCGTTCTGACATATCCAAACAAGCGGCGATACAATTTTGAGCGTCTTGTTTGATTTCTTCAGGTTTAGTATGAGGAAAGGGAATGCCAAATATTGCCATAATTGCATCGCCAATATATTTATCAATAACGCCGCCGCGATCCATAATGCACTCACTCATGGCATTTAAATATAGATTCAGCCAAGGCATCAATTCACCGGGAGATAGTTGTTCGGAAATGCTAGTAAACCCTCGAATATCCATAAATAAAACAGTGGCGACCATTTCTTGCGGTTGCATTTCGCCATTCTTAAATATTTCGTCTTTGCGCTGCCAAATTAATTCAGCAGTTTCTTTTGCCATGTATTTTTCAAACAGGCTCATTAATTGTTGTTTCTCTTGTTGTTCTCGCAGTTGCAGTCCAATTCCAGCTAAGACGATCGTACCAATCGGTGCAGCGATGGGCATTAGTAGAGAATTAAACGTAAATAATAAGAAAGAAACTGCATACCAGATTAGAGGGAAAAGGATAGCGATCGCAATTCGTCCCCTGGGGCCAGTTTTCGATAATATAGCGCTAGTAATTGGCCCAATTAAAAGTAATATCAGCCAACTTGTCCAGTCAGGTAAAGGTTGCAGCAGTCGGTTATTTAGCAAGTTATCAATAACTGCGGCATGAAGGTAAATCCCACTGGTTGGTGAAATTTGATTTAAAGGAGTCCGCAAGGGATCTAAACCTGTTGCCGTCGTACCTACTAATACCAATTTGTCTTTAAAAGCATCTTTGGTAATTTTACCTTCCAGAACATCAGCAAACGAATAAGTCGGTAGAAATTGCGTTTTTCCAGGCCAATTTATCCCTGCACTGTAAAATTCTAGACTGCCGTTATTAGGCGGTGATAAAAACTTTTCTAGCCCTCCAGATTGCGGTTGCTTGTCGGAGTTGTAAACGTGAAGCATGGCAATTCCTAAGGAGGGAATATCTCGCAGCCACAGCGTGGCTTGACGACCGATCCCATCTGTGTCTGACTTATGGAAAATATGACCTCGATCGGCGGCTGCGGCTTCTAAAGTTGGTACAATTGGTAGCGGTTTTCCTCGGTCATCCCAAGCCTTAGCTAACACTACATTACCTATGGCACTCATCGCGTCTGCAAGTTGGTCATCTTGGGGACTGGGTTCGGCAAAAATAATGTCGAAACCAACGACTGCGGGTTTAGCAGGGGAAAGGGCTTGTAATAATTGAGTGTAGCGATCGCGCGAAAACGGAAATCTCCCCAACTTCCTTAAACTTGCTTCGTCTATGGCAATGACCACCACTCGCTTATCCCAAATAGGTTTGGGTAAAATTCCACTTTCGCGAAGTTGAAACAGGCTGTTAGATCCGAGTTGTTCCAGCGGTTTCCAGCCACCCAAATGCAACGCGCCCAAGGAAATAATAGCGGCAGCAACTCCCGGCATTAAGGATTGGCTGCGGGCAAAAAAACCTCGCAAACGATGGATTATTGATTTAGTCATTAGCCATTACCTAACTAAACTTTCACCGAGTTCATAAGATACCTCATTTCCCACCGGACTGCGAACAACTAGCCAGTAGTCAGAGTTAGCTGGCTTCGGCACTACTTCGTCGATTTTACCTGTTCGATCCATCTTTAAGGGTTGGCCGTTTAAATACACTAAATTCAGCGGATCTACAGTACAAACGCATCGAACTTTGTTTGGACTGATGACTGATAAACTGATCAATTCATAGTTCAGATTTTCTTTGAATGCCTGGGGTGGATTGGGAGGATTGCCGGGAAAAGTGACGGAAGCATAGCCCTTTTCTATCTTCACAGTTTGCCCTTGAGCGCTAGCGTCAACCTTCCCCTCAAATAAGGCAGTTGCGGCTTTTCCCTCTGGGCCAACACCCACGGCGAATTCAGTCCCCCTGACACCCACAACTCCCGCTGGGCTGTTAATTTCTAGGCGCGAATTGGGGTTAGTCATGCGTCGGGCCGAAACTCTTGCAAGTCCTGCGGGGACTGACAGCAGGGTAACTCTACCTCCATTGACAGCAACGGACAGACCTTTAACTTGGACGGTGCTTAATTCTGCTACACTAATCGTAGCGATGCCAGAGTCTACGGCTAAAACCGCGCTAGATTGTTTGCCTGTGGAGATTTGCTGGCCGGCTGTTGTCAGGCGATCGCCCACTTTTGCTGGTCTTCCTTGATATGTTACGGTTCCCTTAATTTGCCGTACTTCCACCCAACGACTCCCGGGGAGTTGAATCTCCCTCGCCAGCAAAGGCAAGGCGAAAGTGATTAAAATAGTAGTAAATAGGATTGTCATCCATTTAGAAATATCAGACAAATTTAATTTCATCACTAAAAATTATTGAGCCGAGACTATTATCTAGATTACTATTCTTTTGGTAACTTCTCAGGAAAATTTTTAACTAATCAGGATTTAGGCAGACACAATATATGTAGTGCGGACACAACTACGATCCTCTACGAGGGCTAGGAAGAGAGCACCCCGCTTGACTATTAGGGCGAGGGGCGACTATTAGGGCGATCTCAGATGAAGTCAAATCTCCATGTAAACTTCGATTATCCGCAGTTTTTCATGCAGGTTTCTGTTTCTGACTGAGTTAACCCGTTTGCTATTGTTTCGGGGATTAAAACGACAACTAAAATTTTGGCAATGGCGAAGTCATCTATTCTCAAGTCATCATAGTTTTTGAGTTTGAGAGGGTAGCGGAGCGAGTTATTTTCTCGGACTAGACTAAGATTGTGCAGATTTTAACTCTGATGAATTATCGATCGCCCTTAGCAGCATACAGCCGATCGAGCTTTAAGAAGGTTTGCAGCAGCGCATTCGCCCCCTGAGTACACTCTGCTGGCGAAGTATACTCATCTTCTGCATGGCTGAAATCATCCCCATATCGGTAAAGCGTCCGATTTCTTGGGCGTCGTGTCCCGCCCTGCTGATTAAATGCCTGTAACTAAACCCTAATTCTTGACAAACTTCTACAATTGTATTCTGAATCTTTGGTGCTGCTAGCGTCGGCTGTACGTGCAGCAATTGAGTTATTTCAATTTCGGTTTGGGTGGCAGAGGCGATCGCCCCAAACTCCAATTTCATTTTAGCTAACAACTGTTCCAAATTAGTTTCAGACAAATCGCGCAAGTCGATTTTAAACTCGACTTTTCCCGGCACAGTATTCGTAGCATTCGGCCAAACAGTTAAATAACCTACCGTTGCTACCTGTTCTCCCGGTGTTTCTACTGCTAGCTTGTTGACTGCTAATACCATTTGCGAAGCCGCTACCAGGGCATCCTTTCTCGCGTGCATGGGCGTCGATCCGGCATGATTGGGGCTGCCCGTTACCGTCACTCCCAGGCGGTACTGTCCGACAATGCCTTTAACTACTCCTATGCAGTCGCCCGTACTTTCCAAAACACCTCCTTGTTCGACGTGCAGTTCCACAAAAGCTGCTATTTCTTTGGGGTGGCGTTTTGCCTCGGCAATTTTTGACCAATCTCCGCCAATTTGTGCTAAACAAGTTTCAATCGAAGTGCCATCGCTGCGGCGGTAATATTCGGGGTTGTTGACTGTATTTCCCGCCATTGCTTTGCAGCCGATAACGGTGTTTTCTTCGTCGGTAAATACGATCGTCTCAATGGCGTGTTCCAAGCGCCGGCCGTTTTCACGCAATACTCGCACCACTTCAATTCCTGCCAAAACTCCCAAAACTCCATCAAAATGGCCCCCCGTGGGAACGGTATCAATGTGAGAACCGGTGGCTAGCGCAGCCCCTTCGCGCAATCCGGGATATCTGCCAATGGTATTTCCAGCCGCGTCAATCCTAACCGTCATCCCTGCTTCTCGCATCCAAGACTCAACAAGTTTGCGCGCCAACAAATCCTCTTTGCTAAAAGCTACGCGACTGACGCCTCCTCCCGTCAGTTTGCCGATTTGGGCGAGTTGGGCAATGCTGCTGTTGAGGCGCGAACCGTTGACTGAAAGTGCTAGCCTAACTGTCATGTTACATTCTCCTATTCTGGGAAATTTAATGATGCGATCGCTCTTGTATTATTAATCATTTAAGTGATTATTGTAGAATGTATCCAAGATAGGTTAAATCTGTACAAGAATGTAGTCTTGCCTACAACAGGCGATCGGCTGTAGCACTTAAACTGCTGCAATCAAAATACAGCACGCAGCATAAAGCGATCGCAGCGATTTAATTGTAGAAACAAGTACAATTTTTGAGCGGTCTGGTGATAAGTATATCCACCTAATTAAACGTAAAATACGGAGTGCTAAAAAGCTTGCCGTGTATGTCTTCTTCCGACTGCCCTCGAACGACTTCCATTTCTCGAATTCCTTCTTCCTTCTTCCTTCTTCCTTCTTCCTTCTACTTATGAGTCAAACAGCAATTGTAAGTAAACGAGTATTCATTTGCGGTTCCGCCCTTCGGGGCCAGCCGGACAACAGCAACCTGGGAGAAGCCAAGTTGATTAGAGAAGCCAAAACTCGTCCGATTTACCGCTTGCACTCAGCGGAAAATGGCTGGCATCCTGCAATTTACCAAGTGGCTACCGGAGGCGTATCAATTCCGGGAGAGGTGTACGAATTAACTCCAGAAGACTTTGAACAGCTTGCAGCCGGAGAACCCCCACATATGTATCCATCCGATGTGATTTTGGAAGACGGGGAAGTATTAACCGCTTTCCTGTACCCCCAAGAGTTAGTAGAGAAATACCAATGGGAAGATATTTCCGATCGCGGTGGGTGGGCCGCTTACAAAGCCGGTTCGCAGTAAGGACTTCAGTCCGAAAAAGGTTCGATCGTTCGGACTTCAGTCCTCTGAGTGAAACCCGATAGACCGCCAGGGGTTTAAACCCCTGTCTAATAGCGAAAGTCCTCTAAAGAGGACTGATGAGTTCTTTAGTCCTCTAAAGAGGACTTTCGCTTTGAGGCGGGGGTTTCAACCCCCGCCGGACTACGGGTTTGGCTACGGGTTTGGCTACGGGTTTGACCTGGTTGTTGACACGCCACCTCAGTGCCGTGTCCCCACGGATTTCAAGTTCGCAGTCAGGACTTCAGTCCTCCTAAGAAACCATGGGTTTTTGATATTCATGCCAGTGTCGGGCAATATCAATGCGGCGGCATATCCAAACCCTCTCATGCTGCTGCACGTAATCCAAAAAACGCGCCAAAGCTGCCGCCCGCCCCGGCCGCCCCGCCAAGCGGCAGTGCAGCCCCACACTCATCATCTTCGGCGCAGTCTCGCCCTCGGCGTAGAGTACATCAAAAGCATCGCGCAGGTAAGCAAAAAATTGGTCGCCGGAGTTAAACCCCTGACTCGTAGCAAACCGCATATCGTTGTTGTCGAGGGTATAAGGAATTACCAAGTGAGGTCGATCGCACTCGTACACCCAGTAAGGCAAGTCATCCGCATAGCTGTCGGCATCGTAGAGAAAACCGCCTTCTTCCACTACTAGCTTGCGGGTTTGGGGGCTCGTGCGTCCCGTATACCAACCCAGGGGACGGCTGCCGGTAATTTGCGTGTGAATCGCGATCGCCCTGTGCAAATGTTCCCGTTCCGCCTCTTCCCCAAAATACTTGTAATCAATCCAGCGGTAGCCGTGGCTGGCAATTTCCCAATCGGCCTCCAACATCGCTGCAACGGCTTCGGGATGCCTTTCTAAGGCCATTGCCACGCCGTAAACAGTCACCGGTATGTTCCGAGAAGTAAACATCCTGTGCAGCCGCCACAAACCGGCGCGACTGCCGTATTCGTAACAAGATTCCATATTCATGTGGCGCAGTCCCGATAGGGGTTCGGCGCCGACAATCTCCGACAGAAATGTTTCCGAAGATCCGTCGCCGTGGAGGATGCAGGTTTCTCCACCTTCTTCGTAATTGATCACAAATTGCAGGGCTACGCGCGATCGATCTGGCCATTGAGGATCGGGAGGATTTTGCCCGTAACCGACTAATTCTCGCGGATAGTTTGCTGGCATATAAGTTATTTGTTATTGGTTATTTGTTAGTGGTTATTTGTTAGTGGTTATTTGTTAGTGATAATAACTCATAACTCATAACTCATAACCGATGCCCTCTGGGCCCCATGCCCTCTGGGCCCCATGCCCCATGACCTGTTTGGCCAATGACCTGTTTGGCCTTCTTCCCAATGCCCAATGCCCAATCTCAAATTATTGATGTTGTTCTATTCCCTGAATTTCTTTAATTACCCGCGCTAGCGTAGTAACTAAAAGTAGTTTCAGGTTGCCCGTGCTCGACGCGAGTCTGTCGATTGTTGGCCGAATCGCGAGTTGGGGCAGCAAAGGGGCTTCCCGGGGCGGTGCGGCTGCGTTCTGCGGTGATATCGCCTGTCGGAAATGCTGATGTTAGGTTGAACCAAACCGTAGCATTTAGTTTCGTTGTAGTTGAGAATTGATTCGATTCTAAATCCGCCGTGCGAGCTTCCAATACATCGATTATACCGCGCAGCGCTGCTAGTTATGCCGCAAATTATTCTTGCAGTCTCTGGAGTTTTTCTAAATCCTCTTTTTTAACTAAATTCGAGGTTACTGCTGTTATTAACTCAGCAACTTTATCGAGACACGCATTGAAACCTGCGGCGAATTCGTAGCGAGTCATGGCTCGATTTGGGCGATAGGTTCCCTATACACGCATAGCGCCCAAGCGCAATTACGTGCCTGAAATTTTAGTTTTGTTTCTCAATTGCTGACTCCAAACGAAACCGCGCAATCTGATAAATCTCTGTTAAAGCCTGCTGCATTTCAGTTTCGAGGGAATTGTCGAGGCGGCGCTCAAATGCTTCGAGAATGCTGGTTTTTGTGTGGTTTTTCACCGCGGCAATGAAGGGGAAATAAAACTTTTTGCGGTATTCTCGGTTGAGGCATTGAAAGCGATCGAACTCTGCGACAGATAGCCGATCCAAGCCTGCGCCGGCTTGTTCGTTGACCGATGCTACAGCCATTTTTGCTTTGCTTCCCAAGTCCGGGTGCGATCGAATTAAAGCTAATTTTTCTTCCCGAGTCATGGAATTGACGACTGTTACCATTTTGGCGTGTAAATCGGCTGTGGAGGCAAAAGGGCGATCGTCCCAAGTGCAACGGGCGACGGTGGGCGACTGTTCAAAAATCTCGCCTAGGGCTTGTGTGAATTCTTGCTGGCTGAGTTGGTTGAGTTGAACTAAAGAGTATGGCATTTTGAATTGGGTTGATTGAGTTCAATTAGCTTTGTTTTACTTTTTAGTAAATCGAACCGCGAAGGCGCGAAGAACACGAAGGAAGAAGAGGGAAGAAGGGGGAAGAAGGGGGAAGAAGTGAATAATTTTTTACTGCAAAGTTATATTATGTCCGGTTGATTGACCGTGATTCCTGTAGATACTGTCTTGACCTGTCAAGGGGTAGCGATCGCATAATTAGGATCGAAAGGCTTTTGGGACTTTAAAATACCAAAAGCCAAATGCACCAATT
>NZ_JAEQCI010000138.1:0-16158 GCF_020738565.1 Microcoleus sp. PH2017_12_PCY_D_A
TTAATTACCAATGATAAAATTGGTTTGTAGTAGGGACTTTAGTCCTGATTTACTCACAGTCACAGAAAAAACTGAAGTCCTCACTACAAACCTTAATTATCGACGAGAAAATTGGTTCGTAGTAGGGACTTTAGTCCTGATTTACTCACAGTCACACAGAGGACTGAAGTCCTCACTACAAACCTTAATTACCGATGATAAAATTGGTTCGTAGTAGGGATTTTAGTCCTGATTTACTCTAAGTCACACAGAGGACTGAAGTCCTCACTACAAACCTTAATTACCGATGATAAAATTGGTTCGTAGTAGGGATTTTAGTCCTGATTTACTCTAAGTCAAAGAAAGGACTGAAGTCCTCACTACAAACCTTAATTACCAATGATAAAATTGGTTCGTAGTGAGGACTTTAGTCAGTCCTCACTACGAACTTATGATGGTGAAACAATGCTGCCATCAGGCATGATTGTTTCTTTTAAATGAGCGCCGTCGAGATTAGCTCCCGCCAAATTTGATCCTCTGAGATTTGCCCCGGTCAAATTCGCCCCTCTCAAATCAGCTTTGCTGAGGTTTGTCCAGCGGAAATCGGCAGCGCTCAAGTCCGCAAAACAGAGATTTGCCCTGACAAGATATGCTCCAGTAAAGTGAGCTTGCCCGAGGTTAGCTTTAGAGAAATTGGCTGCGTAAAAATGCGCTTCAATCAATTCTGCTTGAGTGAGATTGGCTTGACTGAGATTAGCATGATTGAAGTGGGCGCCGATCGCATTAACTCGAAACATTGCCGCCCCGATTAAATTCGCATCTCCAAAATCGGTTTGTTGGAGATTCGCCGCACTGATGTCCGCCCCAATTAAATTAGCACCGCTCAAATCTGCCCCCCGGAGGTCGGCCGCTCGGAGATTTGCTCCCGTTAAATTGGCTTTAACTAATTTAGTATCGAGCAGTTGCGATCCAGTAAGATTTGCTAAACTGAGATTTGATTCGGCGAGGTTTGCTGTAATTAATTTAGCCTTAAACAAGTCTGTTTTAAAAAGGTTAGACCGCCAAAGATACGCACCTCTAAGATTTGCTTCAGCGAGGTTAGCTTCGCTCAGATCCGGTTCTAGGTTTGGGTTGAGATTTCTCCATTCAATCCAAGTAACTGCACCTTTTTTCAGCAGCGCTAAATGCTGTGTGTTTGCCATAATTGCATCTCCTATAACCGCTATTCCTTGCGACCAAAAACTGCTGGATTTTCGCGACCAGATACGCTTTCCACCGCAGCAATTGCCGCCTGGGAACCTGCTATAATATCTCGTTCTGCACCACCGAGGTAAAGCCGTCCGAAACTGCCGACAGCCTGAACCTCTAAGATGTTAATTGATGCACCTTTTTCTGCTTCATTGGCCGCCAGCGCTGCATAGGCGGCCGGTTCTACTTCTAAGACATAAAGAGTTTGTCCCGCCAGCAGCAACTGTCCGCGCCTGCTGCGGTTGATTAATTGTGTTTGGTGGGGGTCAATGTTGCGAATAATTTGACTGGAAATTACTCGCGGTTTGATACATTCTTCTCTGCGGACTCCGATGAATTCTAGAATTGCTTTGCCTGCGGCCCGGGTTTCGCCCTGCTGGCCCGAGTGTACCTCCAGCAAGCCGTACAAACGCTCGACAATCTGCACTCCAGGGCGCACCGAGGCTGATTTGAGGGCGACATCGGTAATTCGGTTAATTTCGATGCCAGGGGAGATTTCTATCCACAGCGACGCATCCCCCGGTAGCGGCAAGAATCCGGCGGCGACTGTGCCGATGTATGCTGCGTGCTGCGGCTGCAAGTTGTCTAGAAATACGTAGCTGCGTAGCTCTATACCCAATTTGTTTTGATCTCCGTCGATCGAGCTTTAAGTGTTATCTGTGCAATATCTGAGTTTACCTTTTTTTGTCAACAGTACATTGTCTGTTTGACGGTTGACGGTTGACGGTTGACGGTTGACGGTTGACGGTTGACTGTTTGAACAATACCGATGCGGCCGGAAACGATATGAGATACGCCCCGCGAAGTGACGTTTTGGGCTTTGCGAGCTATGTTTAATTTCGTATGACCACTAAAAATTTGATATCAATCTGTAGTAATAGCTGGAGTTAATCAATCTTTACTGCTACAGGTGGATTTAACTTTGAAAGCCGATCGATATATTGGTGATAGTTAAAGATTTTTGCTAACAGAGAGCATTTGAATTATGAAACGTTCTGACTTATCCAAAGCAATCGGTGCAGGTATTATCGCTGCTGGTTTAGCCATTGCACCAGCTCATCTGCCTGCTTCTGCTCAGACAAATACAGCTCCGGGTACTAACAGCAGAGACACAACTACTACAACCACAACTCCTCGCTCCGATGTCTACAGTGCTGATACCGATCGCGACTTTGACTGGGGATGGTTGGGCTTGCTCGGCTTGTCGGGTTTGTTAGGTTTGATTCCCCGCAAACGCGAAGAAAATGTCCGCTACACTACTACAACGGGCGATCGCGACCCAGCAGTTCGTACAGATTACCGCTAATGCTACAGTATAATCGGTTGTGGGCATCATGCAGGGACAGGATGTTTTAACCTGTCCGAATAGCACCAACAATCATCAAAAAACCTCCATCTGTGAGGTTTTTTTATTAGATAATATGTGCGAAAGAATGGTTTGTAGTGAGGACTTTAGTCCTCAGAAAAGAGAGGACTAAAGTCCTTACTACGAACCTATTTTATTTGTTTTTGCGTGAATTAATTGGTTTGTAGTGGTTTGTAGTGAGGACTTTAGTCCTCAGAAAAGAGAGGACTAAAGCCCTTACTACGAACCTATTTTATTTGTTTCTTCTTCTTCTTCTTCTTCTTCTTCTTCTTCTTCCTTCGCGTCCTTCGCGCCTTCGCGGTTCGTTAAAAAAATATTTTTAGCCACAAAAAACAGTTTAAACAATATTTTCCCCCGATCGATCTGCGAGCACCTCCAACATCGCCTCCAGCAACTTATCAGGATCTAAAGGCTTGCAAAGGTGCCGCTGAAACCCCGCAGCCAGAGCTTGCTGATAGTCAATCTCTCCAGCATAAGCCGTAAGGGCGATCGCCGGTACCAATCCGCCTCGCTCAGGCGGCAGAGCCCGCACCTGCTGCAGCAACATATAACCGTCAGTATCGGGCATACCAATATCGCTCAACAGCAGATCCGGGACAGATTGAGTTAAGACTTTTAAGGCATCGCCAGCGCTAGCAACTGCTGTCACGCTGGCGCCACAATCCTCAAGCAGAAAAACCACCAAATCTCGCGCATCAGCGTCGTCATCCACCGCTAACACCCGGATGCCGCTCAAATTGAAAGATGACTCCGGCGCAGTCACCGCAGGAATTGTCGGAGGTTGCACCGGCATCAGAGGTATCCTGACTGTAAATGTCGCGCCTTGTTCTTCGCCTGCACTGTCCGCTTTCACCGTGCCTCCGTGGAGTTCCACGAGATGGCGGACGATCGCCAATCCTAAACCCAATCCGCCAAACTTGCGCGTAAACGTGCTGTCAGCTTGCCGGAAATAGTCGAAGACGTAGGGCAGAAAATCCGGAGAAATGCCTTTGCCCGTATCTGTTACAGTAATTTGGGCGTCCGTGTCTGCCCGATCGAGCTTGACTGCGATTTTGCCTCCGGGCTCCGTGAACTTGACAGCATTTGACAGCAAGTTCCAGACTACCTGCTGAAGTCTGCCCCCATCGCCCAACACCCGGCCGATATGCGGTGCAAATTCAGTGCAGATTTGAATTGATTTGACTTGCGCCGACAAACGCACCGTTTCTATGGCGCTGCCGATCGCCCCGGCTAAATCCACAGGTACAATATTCAAGCTGACCTTGCCTTGCAGAATCCGCGACACGTCGAGCAAATCTTCGATAAGCTGGGTTTGCACTTTGGCGTTGCGCTCGATCGTCTCTAGGGCGTAGCGCTGCTTTTGGGGTGTCAAAGTGTTCGATCGCAGCAGCTTAGCCCAGCCCACAATCGGATTTAAGGGAGTCCGCAATTCGTGGGACAAAACAGCCAAAAATTCGTCTTTGACGCGGTTAGCGCGTTCTGCTTCCTCTCTGGCGGCCTTTTCGAGTGCTAGCAGTCGTTCCCGTTCCGCTTCGGCATTGAGGCGATCGGTAATATCGGTGTTGGTGCCGCACCAGCGCAGCACATTGCCTCGATCGTCGCGAATCGGCACGGCGCGGGAGAGAAACCAGCGGTAAGATCCGTCTTTGCCGCGCAGGGGGAAAGTATCTTCCCAGAGTTCGCCTCTTTCAATGCAGCCCCTAAATTTTGCCACAACGCGATCGACGTGTTGCGGGTCGTGCACCTGCTGCCAGCCCCAGCCCTGCATTTGCTCTCTAGTGGTGCCGGTGTAGTCAAACCAGCGCTGGTTGTACCAGAAAATCCAGCCGCTGGCATCTGTCATCCAGGCCAACTGAGCGATGTTGTCAGCGAGAGCGCGGAACCGATCCTCGCTTTCGTGCAGGTGCTGCACGGCTCGCGCGTGCCCGATCAGAGTCCAGAGGCGAGCCACCACTTCTTGCAGCAGCGAAATTTCGTCGGGCCGCCAGTGCCGTACCGCCTGTGATGTCACCACCAAAAGAGCTACCCAGCGCCCTTCCTGAAGGCAGGGAACATGGAGGAAAGCGCGAATGCCAAGACCGCCGTATTTATCTACAAATGGCGCTGTCTCAGGACAATTAGCGATATCTGAGATGACAAGTGTTTGACCTGCCATACAGAGAGCTTTCTGTTCTGGCGTCTTAAAGTCTGAGATTTGATAGGTGCCGGCGATGCTGGCGAAGCCGGGCTGGTGCCAGTCTCGATCGACAATTGCGAGTCCGGCTGCTAAATCAATTTCGTGCCAGATGCAGCGATCGACATTTAAATATTCTCCCAGACTTTTCATAGCTTCCCACAACATTTCTCGGGGGCAGGAGTGCTGCCGCAAGCGGATTTCGAGGCCGGAGAGAAACTGTTCGGACAGTTGGGCTCTTTTGCGATCGTCAATATCGGTATTCGTGCCGATCCACTCGACAATCTGATTTTGGGCGTCGCGAATTGGCACGGCGCGGGACAAATGCCAGCGTTCCATTTGGTCCGAGGCCCGCCGCAGGCGGAACTCAGCTTGATAAACTTCTCCGGTGGTTTGACATTCTTGCCAGCGGGCGAGGGATTCTGCAAAATCCGACGGCGGCACCAAAGACTCCCAATTGTTTTGAGCGGCTTCTTCGTAAGACATTCCCAGATATTCCGACCATTTTTGATTGGCAAAGCGAAGTTCCCCGGCGGAGTCTACGTTCCAAATCAGGTGGGGGAGAGACTCAGCCAGGAAGCGGAAGCGGCGGTCGCTTTCTGCTAAGCTTGCTTCGGCTCGGAAGCGATCGTCAATATCAATGCCGATCCCCACCCATTGCAGCACCTTTCCCCCGCTGTCTTTGACGGGCACAAGTCGCGCTAGATGCCAGCGGTAGGTGCCGTCAAACCTCCGCACCCGACATTCAAATTCGTAGGATTCGCCTGCTTGAATCGCAGCAGTGCGCGTGGCGACAACGGTTGGCAGATCCTCTGGATGAAATAATTCCAGCACCGGCGCAGCCAGCGGAAATTCTGCTGGCATGATGCCCGTGTAGCTTTGCCAGTGCTGGTTGCAAAATTCTAACCTGCCGTCGGCGGTGTTGAGCCACATTAATTGAGGGACAGCATCGGCGAGGGTGCGGTAGCGATTTTCGCTTTGCCGCAGTGCTTCTTCTACTTGCCGGCGTTCGGTTTTGTCCTGCATGATTTTCAGGAAACCTTGCACTTCGCCGTTTTCGTCGTGCAGGGGCATCATCAGCCCGCTGCCCCAATAGCGGCTGCCGTCTTTGCGGACGTGCCAGCGCTCGTTTTCTCCTTTTCCCTCAGTCAGGGCGAGGTGCATTTCTAGTTCCGGCTTGCGGGCTGCAGAGTCTTCTGGGGTGAATGCGATCCGTCCGTGCTGCCCGACGATTTCAGCTTCGGCGTAGCCCAGCATTCGCTCTGCGCCTGCGTTCCAACTGGTAATGCGTCCGCCGGTGTCCTGGGTGAAGATGGCGTAGTCTTTGGCGCTGTTGAGAATCAATGCCAGGTGGTTTTCGCGATCGCGCAGTGCTGCTTCTGCAACTTTTCGCTTGCTGATATCGGTTGTGAAGCCCACAACTTTAGTCGCTTCGCCTTGCTGGTTGCGGATCAAACAGCCGCGTTCCCAAACATCGATCCAGCGCCCGTCTGCGTGCCGGATTCGGTACTCGCCTTCGTAGCGCTCCTGTTTTAAGATTGGTTTTTCCTCGGCTTCAATACGGGCTAAATCGATCGGATCGATGCGTTCTTTCCACCACTCTGGTGTTGGCCCTGCATCTTCGGGGCGGACACCGACGAGGGAGTACAGTCCCTCGGAACGGTAAACTGAGTTCGATGCAAAATCCCACTCAAACACGATGCCGTCGATCGCCCTTGTAGCTAACTCAAACCGCTCGTTGCTCGCTTGCAAATCGAGTTCGGCTTTTTTGCGATCGGTAATTTCGGCAACTACGACATTGATCGCCACAATCTCCCCGCCTGCATCTTTGAGCGGCGACCAATTTTCCAGCCAAGTGCGGACAACACCCGGTTGAGCGCTGGTTTCGCCCGTGAGTTCAAAATTCCGCATCGCTTCTTTGGTTTCTAGAATGCGGCGGCACCAAGATTCGGCTGTGTCTGCCAAGTTGGGGACTATTTCGCGCACGGTGCGGCCGATATGGGCTTCGACGGAGAGGCCGTTAATTTCTGCCAGCCTCTGGTTGAGCCGCACGAACCGCAAATCTGTGTCTAACACGGCCAAACCCACGGGAATTGTTTGGTAGATCGACTCTATTTCTGCAAGTTGGCGGCGCACGGTTTGCTCGCTTTCGTGCAGGGCGATTTCAGATTTTTTGCGATCGGTAGCATCAAATACTACTCCGACAAACCGCACTGCTGCGCCTGCGCTGTCGTAGAAATAGCGCCCGAACACGCTCAACCAGCGGATTTCTCCCGTATCTGCCCGCACGATGCGGTATTCGACGGAGTAGAGCGATCGCGTTTCCCGAGCTGTTTTGACTGCTTGCACGACTCGCTTTAAGTCGTCTGGATGCACGCACTTTTTCCACATTGCGATCGTTGTTTCGCCGCTCGGTGCCGGTTCGCATCCGAAAATCTTGAAATGGTTCGCCGACCAAATTACTCGATTTGTTTGCACGTCTAGATCCCAGGTTGCCATGCCCGAGCCTTCGATGGCGACGCTCAAACGTTCTTCGCTTTGAGCGAAGGCTAGTTCGGCGATTTTGCGATCGCTGATATCTGTCAGCGATCCCACGGCGCGCACGGGATTGCCCGACTCGTCCCAAATTGCTCGCCCTCTGGCTAAAACCCATTTGTAGCCCCCGTCGGGACAGCGGATGCGGTACTCGCAGCAGTAATGCGAGGTTTCTCGCTGCAAGTGCTGCTGCCAAGTGCTTTGCAATCTCTCCAAATCGTCGGGATGAACCCAGCTTAAATATTGGCTGAAGTGGTGGAAGTCTTGGCGATCGCGTTCCAAAATCTCTAAACAGCGATCGCTCACTGTACCGCAATTTGTTTGCAGGTTGCGATCCCAAATGCCGTCGTTGTTGCCGGCACAGGCTAACTGCCAGCGTTCTTCGCTTTCTCGCAAAGCTTCTTTGGTTTTATTGGCGCGATCGATTTGTACGGCGGCAGCGGCAAAGTCTGCCAGGGCGAGCCCGATCCGCAAGTCTTCGGCATCGAACTGGCGATCGCGATCGTGAGATACAATCCAGATGGCTCCCAGGGGTTGATTTTCTGCTTGCACCGGCAAAACTAACGCTTCGGCGATCGGCATTTTTAGCTGCTGCAAGTCGGGAAAGTATTGTTCTGGATGCAAGTACAACTGGGGAGTTTGCCAGTCTAAATTTGTTCCTGACAAGCGCAGTGTCGGGGCTGTGTTTGTATGTTCTGCGGCTTCCCACGCGCCCGCCAAGGCTTCCCAACGATATATTTGTTCCGATCCGGCATTTTCTGCTAGCAAGCAGACTCCGACGCTGCCTGCGCCGCACAAATCTCGGGCGATCGCCGCCAGTGTTTTGAGCAGCGCGTGCGGCTCCGTTGCTAGTTGTCGGGCAAGAATTTGCAGCGCCCGGTTTTCTGATTGCAGATCCCGAGAGCGAGGAGTGCGGCGCGACAGTTCCTGGGCGGCGATCGGAATGTCGCTTAAATTAGTTTGTGGGGTTTGCCAAGGTTCCATCAATTAGTCGTCTCTATGTCTTGCTGTCTGAGCGGGCGATCGGATCTTAGCGCGCAAGTAAAGCATCTGGTATATGGTATTATCTACCCACAGACAGAATATGTTATCTATCTTTGGAATTACTTTTGAATTTTCCTGCCCGATGATTGCCTGGTTTGCCTTTGCTCTTACCTCCACAATCTAGCAGTTTTCTATTCTCGGAAATACAATAGGGACGTGGGGCAGTGCCTATTGGTGTTAATTTAAGACTAAAAGCTTTGATATCTCTCGTTTATCTCACAGTCTCGATCCCCCTAAATCCCCCGCTCGAAGGGGAGTAGGGGTTGACGAAAGAGAGCTGACACTCTCTCCCTTTGAAAGGGAGACTTTGAACATTCTTGTCCCCCCCCTTCCTAAGGGGGGCTAGGGGGGATTTGGCTTTAATATTCAAACAGTAGATACGTAAAATTTAACGTTCAGTTGAAACGGCGAAAGACTCTCACGTAAGTCCTACCCGAGCATCTGCACTTTAAAATAAAAACCACAATATGCACAATTTTATTCCAGAATCGCGCTTTTTTCCCTATCTGACTTGGACAGAGATTCAGTCGATGCCGGACAAGGAAAATACTGTTATAATTCAGCCGCTAGGTGCGATCGAGCAACACGGCCCCCATTTGCCTTTAATTGTCGATGCGGCAATTAGCGCGGCGGTGACTGGTAAAGCGCTGGCCAAGTTAGATGCAAATATTCCCGCTTACGCTTTGCCGCCTTTCTACTGCGGCAAATCGAACGAACACTGGCATTTTCCCGGTACAATTATGCTCAGCGCTCAGACACTTTTAGCCGTAATATGTGAAATTGCTGACAGTATTTATCGCGCCGGATTTCGGAAATTGGTGTTGATGAATGCTCACGGCGGACAGCCGCAGGTGATGGAAATTGCAGCGCGGGATATTCATCAGAAATATCAGGATTTTTCGGTGTTTCCGCTGTTTGTTTGGCGGGGGCCGAATGTGGCAGCCCAATTACTCACGGCGAAGGAGTTAGAATTGGGAATTCACGCGGGTGATGCAGAAACGAGTTTGATGTTGTCAATTTTGCCCGAACAGGTGAAAATGGAGCGAGCAGTTTGTGAATATCCGAGGGATTTGCCGGCTGACAGTTTGCTGAGTATGGAAGGCAATTTGCCTTTTGCTTGGCTGACGCGAGAGTTGACTGATAGCGGTGTGTTGGGCGATGCGACGGTGGCGACGAAGGAAAAGGGATCTCGTATTTTGGAATCTCTTTCTGATGGCTGGGTACAAGTTATCAAAGATGTCCACAAGTTTCGACAGCCGGGAAGTTCGGCAACGAGCACTGTACGGGATGTAACGGATGTAACGGATGTCAGCGGATTGCAAACCTAAATATAGAGTAAAAAACCCGGTTTCTAAACCGTCGTGCGTCAGTTCAATAAAAATTAAGAATTATAAATCAAAAATAGTTCTAATTCGTGTCAAAATGAGTCTAACAAATTTTCTGAGTTGGAAAACTAACGATGAGTGTAAATCCTAAATTGCAGCGCGCATTTGAGCAAGGCCGCGCCCTGAAAATTATCAGCGGTTTAAATAATTTTGATGCAGCCAACGTTGCGGCTGTTGTCAAAGCAGCGGATCTCGGCGGCGCTTCCTTTGTCGATATTGCTTGCGATCGCGATTTGGTATTGATGGCAAAACAGTTGACAAATTTGCCAATTTGTGTATCGGCTGTGGAACCGGAAAAGTTTGTGGCTGCGGTAGAAGCAGGGGCCGATTTGATTGAAATTGGCAACTTTGATGCTTTCTACGCTGTAGGGCGCCGCTTTGAAGCTGAAGAAGTTTTGGAGTTGACTCGCCAAACGCGATCGCTATTTGGGAACATCACTCTTTCTGTAACAGTTCCCCACATTTTGACTCTCGACAAACAGGTGCAGTTAGCAACAGAATTAGTCAAAGCTGGCGCTAACATCATCCAAACTGAAGGCGGCACCAGCGCCCAACCAATTCACCCCGGAACTTTGGGATTGATTGAAAAAGCAGCGCCTACTTTGGCCGCCGCCTTTGAAATTTCCAGGGCTGTATCCGTCCCCGTACTCTGCGCTTCGGGCATCTCCAGCGTCACCGCACCGCTAGCTATTGGCGCCGGCGCTGCGGGTGTTGGTGTCGGTTCTGCTGTCAGCCAACTTAACAGCGAAGTGGCGATGGTTGCTGCTGTTCGCAGTTTAGTTGAAGCTTTGGCAAAAGTCGAGCGATCGCACTTTGCTGCTTCAATGTAATTGAGAAGGAAGAAGGAAGAAGGAAGAAGGAAGAAGGAAAAATTCTCCCCCTCTCCCCCTCTTCCACTCTTCCTTAAAAATTAATCCACCACACGGAATAATCATGTAATAAATGATTGTTTGGGGGGATATCATCAACGGATTCTAACTCTGCTAAACGCAAGATAAACTTTTTGCGATCGCCGACGCGCTGAACTTCCACAAATATGCCGTCTTCCTGAATAGAAAAATCTTCCAACCGATTAATTGTGAATTTATCCGTATAAGAAGGTTGAGTCTTTTTGAGCATTGCATATTCTTTTTTAGTGCCCAAACCCATCAGATATTCTTCTTCCCATTCAAACTCTTCTATGCCCGTAACTTGGCACGGAACTTGAAAATTTTGCTTGAGGTAGTCTAAATATTTGATTGTATTTTTAAGATCGGCATGGATTTTTTTGTTTCCCAGGATTCTTCTAATCTTATTTTCAAATTGACTGCCATTAAATGGGTAGTTTTCCTCGAGATGGGCCAAGATTTCTGGATTGAAGGTGCCTCCTAATTCTGGTAATTCGGCAAGCAGGCGCTGGAAGTCGTTTAGCGGTTTCGGTCTTCTACCTGCTACAATGGTTTCATCAAGCTGAACTAAAGGAAGTTCGGATACTGAGGGAAGGGATTTGCTTTGATTTGGGCGATCGTCAACTTGAGACTTGTTAACTTTAGACTTGTTAAGTTGAGGCTTGTTAAATTTAGGCATCGCTCGGTCTCGCTGTATCGGTTTATCAATAAAGTATATCTTGGCAGAAGTACATTCGTGTCTGATAAATAGGAGGAAGCTGTGATGCAATTACTGAAATCGCCTGATGAATCGGCAGTCTATCAAGGACAATTCGGCGAGTTTACGATTACCGAAAGCGATCGCGCGGGAGTGCTGATTTACCGCGCCGGATTGGGGGTGGCGGCGCTGTGTTTGGCGGTGGGGGCTACTCTGGTGCTGCAACAAAGCGACAACCCAATGGCAATTCAAGCTGTAACGCCTGTTTTTGCGTGTTTCTGGATAGCTTTAGGCGTTAGTTTGGCAACTATTCACATTTACATGATTGCGCTGCACCGCACCTTACAGGTGTTTTGGGCGATCGGCGGCGCGGCAGCTTTGTTTGTCGCCCTACAAAGCAGCGAACCTTTGGCTTTGGCGGTGTACGAACATCCAGCAACTTTGTGGGGAATTGGCTTTACTTTTGCTGCCTTGAATGGCATTTTTTTTAAAGAAGCTTTCTGTTTTAACCGCCTAGAAACTAAGTTTTTGACTCCGGGAGTTCCGCTGTTGCTTTTAGGACATATTTTTGGCTTTTTGACACCGGAAAACGAACAGTTGTTGCTGGGGCTTTGGGCGATATTATTCATCATTTTTGCCGTCCGCAAGTTCTTTCAACCGATACCGCAGGATATCGGGGATAAGAGCGTTTTTGAGTATTTGAAACACAAATAGTAGAGAAGTTCGGCAACGGATTATGTAGCGGATTTAACGGATGTGATTGCACACCCAAAAGTTAGGTTTTTGGGCTGGATTTATATGAGAACATGACTTATGTACTCCGACTCAAGAAACCGGGTTTTTACCGAATCTACGGGCTGATTAGAAGTATTTTGGTAAAAAACCCGGTTTCTAGCCGTCTGGTGCGTAAATCGTCAAGAATTTGATTAATATGAATTTTGCCATAATGCGAAAACCTAAAATCAAACTTAGTCTGATCCGCCGCCGAGAAATGTGGGCGATTACCTGGGAAGGTTGGGTAATTGCGATCGCAGGTTTAATCATTACAATGACATTGATTATCTCAAATATTCATCCATTTTTGGCTGTAAATGCGCCGATTAAAGCAGATCTACTGGTTGTAGAAGGGTGGTTGCCGGATTATGCAGTCGAAAGTGCGATCGCAGAATTCAACAAAGGCGGATACCGCCAATTAGTGACAACCGGAATTCCGGTAGCTAAAGGCTACTACCTCGCAGAATATAAAAATTATGCCGAACTAACCGCCGCGACTTGTATTGCGCTAGGATTTGATAAAGACAAAGTAGTAGCCGTACCCGCACCGAGTGTTGTGAAACACCGCACTGCTGCTTCTGCGATCGCACTTCGAGATTGGCTGGCTGCATCTGCACTCAAAGTTGACTCAATTAATCTTTATTCTTTTGGTACTCACGCCCGCAGAAGTTGGATGGTTTTTAAAGAAGTGTTGAATCCTGACATTAAAGTCGGGATTATCGCTGCGGAATCGCAAGATTACAACTCACAAGAATGGTGGAAATCCAGCGAAGGTTTTCGGACAGTAACAGGAGAAATCATAGCTTATATTTACGCCCGTTTCGTCGATTGGAAAGCTTAGCCAATACTTTTAAACCCTTCTTTTCTTCCCTTCGCGTTCTTTGCGCCTTCGCGGTTAGTTAAAAATTTATATAGTTTTGAATCCGATGAAGAGGACACCGCGCCGTGCCCAAAGCCGTGTCAACAAACACGTCAAACGTACTCACCGACTGTAGTCTGGCGCTTAGGTCTAGATCCCCCCTAACCCCCCTTCTTAAGGGGGGAACAAGATTCTTCTCAAAGTCCCCCTTTTTAAGGGGGATGCGAGGGGGATCTCGCAAGAGGAGAAAAGCGAGATTTTTCAATGGTTTTAGTCTTAAGCTGACACCAATGGGCAGCGCCGTTTCCCTACCCGAAAACCGATATATTAAACCAAAAATGATAAAATCATTCTCAGATAAATTGAGGGCAACTCGTTGCTAGAAGAACGCGCTTACTGGTTAGCATGGTCGCAGATTAGCGGCATCGGGCCGATTTTGTTGCAAAGATTGCACCAACACTTCCCTACTTTGGCAGCAGCTTGGACGGCAAAGCCTGTAGATTTTATGCAAATAGAAGGGTTGAGCAAGCATAAAATTGAAACGGTTTTGCAAGAACGATCCAAACTCAATCCAGCCGAATTTATCGAACAACATCTTATCAAAAATCCCTGTTTCTGGACGCCGGCCGATAAAGATTATCCCAGCTTGTTATTAGAAATTCCCAATCCGCCGCCGGTGCTGTACTATCGCGGTTTAGTTGACCTCAAAGAGAATCGCGGAATTACGCCGACGGTGGCAATTGTTGGGACTCGCAGTCCTTCGGAATACGGCCGCCGCTGGACTCGCAAATTTAGTGCGGCTTTGGCTACAAACGGTTTTACTGTTGTTTCGGGACTCGCCGCAGGTATTGATACTGAGGCTCATACAAGCTGTTTGGAGGCGGGAGGCCGGACTTTGGCTGTTTTTGGGACTGGGGTTGATATTGTTTATCCTAAGCCGAATGAGCGGTTGTGCGATCGCATTTTACAGCAGGGTTTAGCAATTAGCGAATATCCGGCGGGCACTCAACCGAATAAAACTAATTTTCCGCGCCGAAATCGGATAATTGCTGGCTTGAGCCGCGCTACTATTGTGATAGAAGCTCCGCATAAATCGGGGGCGTTAATTACTGCTTATCAAGCTAATGATTTTTGCCGGGATGTGTATGTTTTGACGGCAAGGTTGGATGATGAGCGATCGTTTGGATGTTTGGAGTTGCTGAGTAAAGGTGCTCATCCGATTCTCCCGAATAGCGATCGACTTTTAAGCGAAGACCGGTTGCTGGAAATGCTCGGAGCTATGCCAAAATTGGATAGCGCGCAGCAGTTGTCGCTGTTTCCGACAAATCCGCCTCCCCAAAGGCAAGAGCCGCTATTGGATGCCCAGTTGGCTGTAGTGTTAAAAGCTCTGGGTTCGGGGCCGAATTCTCTTGATACAATTGTGGAGGCTGCAGGATTGGAAGCGGGGACGGTTTCTGGTATTCTTTTGCAGTTGGAATTGTTGGGATTAGTTTCGCAGTTGCCCGGTATGCGCTATCAGCGGTGTTGATTGGTGTTAGTGCGATCGCATTTAACCATAGAAATCTCGCCGCTCGCCGAGTCTAGCTCCCCCTAAATACCCCTTAATAATACCCACTTTGAGAAGACTCTTATCCCCCCTTTTAAGTAGGACTTTGATAACTTTTGTCCCCCCTTTTAAGGAGGACTTTGATAACTCTTGTCTCCCCCTTTTTTTAGGCTGCGGTGTACGCACAAGTCCTAAAAACCTGGCTGTGTCAGACATAGGCCTTACTGGGCCAGGTTTTTATCCGAGCGGTTTCGTTATCAATAGTTTTAACTTATTGATATCATAGTTAACAGAAAATCAAGGAGCAAAAAAATAAATTTCCATGACCTCGACGACCTTTGATTTCCAACTCGACTTGTGCCTACGCGGTAGCTTCGATGGGGGGCGCCGGGGGGATCGGGGTTTCGGTGCTGGCGGCGCATCATACATAATTAGTAAATTTTTGTTAAAAAAAACCATGTTAGTCACCAAACAACCTGTTTTCAAACGCTTCTGGTATCCCGTTATTCCCGTCGCCGAATTGGGTGGCGAACCCAAACCTTTTGTATTGTTAGGTCAGCCGATCGCACTTTGGCTAGATTCCGAAGGAAAACCCGCAGCAGTAGAAGACCGGTGCTGTCACCGCACCGCTAAACTTTCCCTGGGAAAAGTTGTCAGCGGCAACATTTCCTGTGCTTACCACGGCTGGACATTCAACTCTTCAGGAACTTGCGTCCGCGTTCCCCAACAGCCAAACGGCGCGATTTCTGGCAACTACAAAGTAAAATCTTATCAGGCTTGCGATCGCTACGGATACGTTTGGGTTTGTTTGGGCGAACCAATCGCCGAAATTCCCGATATTCCCGAAGCAGCAGACCCGAACTACCGCCAAATTCACGAATTTTACGAACCTTGGAATTGTGCGGGATTGCGGGTGATGGAAAACGAATTAGATATGGCTCATCCGTCTTTTGTACATACCGCAACTTTCGGCAGCGAAGAGCATCTCGCGCCGGATTTGATGGAGTTTACAGAAACAGAATGGGAACTGCATTACCGAAGTGTTTTGGGCGTCGCCAATCCCGCACAGCAACAGCAAAACTTAAAAATAGAGCAAGCAGAAACCGTGCGGACAATAGACGGAATTTGGTTTCTACCGTTTACCGTCAAGCTGCGGATTGCTTACCCGAACGGACTCGTTCACATCATCGTTAATACAATGACTCCGATTGACGATTCTACTTCTCAAATGGTGCAGTTTTGTCTCCGCAACGATACCGAAAATGAGGCAAAAACCAGCGATATTATTGCCTTCGATCGCGCTGTTACTTTAGAAGACAAGCGGATTTTAGAAACAACAGATTGGGACGTACCGCTCGACATCGCCCAAGAACAGCATATGCTAACAGATAAGCCGGGAATCATCATCCGCCGCAAAATTGCTGCACTGTTAAAAGCCCACGGCGAAGTCGAACAAACTAAAGTCAGCAGTCATTAGTCAGCAGTCATTAGTCATTAGCAATCAGATCGATCGTCCATAATACATAGGCCGGGGCGGGTTTTTGAGATTGTCGGTTTTTGGAAACTATTATTGGTGAACCCGCCCCTTGTATCTTAAAAGAGTGAGGACGGTCGATCGCCACATCAATCAGGCGATCGCCACATCAATCAGGCGATCGCCACATC
>NZ_JAEQCI010000139.1:0-1829 GCF_020738565.1 Microcoleus sp. PH2017_12_PCY_D_A
TTTGTGCATCATTACAATGCTAATTTACAACTCTAAATGCCTACTTTTCTTTGACGTGAGTTTTATTCTCTCGATCCTTTCCTTCAGGGCACTACCCAGAAATTGAGCTAAAAGCTACTCTATCAAACTCAGAAACTGAATTATCTGAATTTTTTGAAATCTGGGAAAACGAGCGTTTAACGAGTCGGCGAACTCGGTCAGATGCAAGGCTATTAGTTGATACTGTAACACCTTTTTCGCACCGTATAGAACAGTTGCAAGTTAGTTTGCTATCAGAAGCTATTCTTCAGCGTTTTAAGCCACAAGTAATTAATTTACTGCAAGGAATAGATCCGGGAATTATCGATCTACAAATTGTGTCGCGTCCCGGTAGTCGCATAAGTCTATATATTGACCACAAACAAGTGGGGATTTCCCCTTTAAGTGCTTTCGGTGATGGTGTGCGGCGTTTGCTATTCATTGCTTTAACGCTGGCAAAAGTCCGAGGTGGAGTGTTACTGATTGATGAAATAGAAACCGCAATTCATACGGAAGCACTTGGCAGTTCCTTTGCTTGGATTGTGCAGTGGTGTCAGCGATTCGATGTGCAGTTATTTGCAACTACCCACAGTTTAGAAGCAGTTGATGCGATGTTGGATGCTAGCGATTCCGAGACTGATTTAGTTCTTTATCGATTGGAAAAAAAGGAATCACAAACTAAAGCGATTCGGTTAGATAGAGAAACACTGCATATAGTTAGAGATGAGTTGGGACAGGAGGTTAGGAGGTGAACCGCGGTTACGCAATCATCGGAGTAGAAGGCCCACAAGATCGAGCATTTGTGGGCAAAGTGTTGAAATTTCTCGGATTTCAATCTTTTGACGGACAAGAATCAAAATTAGAGCCGTTTTGGCGCAATTTCATACCTCCTTATCCCAGACAGGGAAACTTATACAAGCGTCTTGATATGCCTTCTATCTTGTTAACCGAGACTCTTTCTGTTGCTATCTATTCTGGGGAAGGTAGCAATTTGGGAAGAAATCTTAAAGCAACTTTTGCTAACCATCCTGAATATAAAACAGATATTGCAGCCTTTGGAATAGTTGCGGATTCTGACAAGAAGCATCCCGATACTGTTGCGAGAGACTATTACCAGCAGTTTCAGAATGATTTCCCTGAATTTCCAAATCAGGCAGGAATTTGTCAGGAAGGGCCGCCGCGAACTGGGATTTATATTTTGCCAGACAATCAGCAGCAAGGTGTTTTGGATAATTTGTTGTGCGAGTGCGGCAATGTTGTATATCCTGAAGTTATGAATTGTGCGATCGCTTATTTGAATGGACTGTCTGAGGAACACAAAAATAACTGGGGCCCGTTTGATGATAAAAAAGCTTTAGTTGCTACTGTAGTCAGCGTTCTCAAACCTGGCAAGACTAATACAACAAGCATAGCAGATAATAATTGGGTGAGCGAACAGACACAACAGGAAGTTCCAGCTTTAGCAAATTTTATTAAGTTTTTGATTGAGCTTTTGGAATTAACTCCATAAATAATTAGGTTCGTAGTCAGGACTTCAGTCCTTCTTAATTTTTACGGACTAAAGTCCTCACATAAATAATTAGGTTCGTAGTCAGGACTTCAGTCCTTCTTAATTTTAGCGGACTCAAGTCCTCACATAAATAATTAGGTATCAGTAGGGTGCGCAATGCGCACCAAACGGCTTATACCAATTCACTATGAAGCTCCACGAGCTGGTTCGCCTAAAATCCTTTCCGGTAAAGGATCTATTCCATGCAGCGGAGAAAGAAAAATGGTATCAGTAGGGTGCGCAATGCGCACCAAACGGCTTA
>NZ_JAEQCI010000139.1:1865-21589 GCF_020738565.1 Microcoleus sp. PH2017_12_PCY_D_A
GGCTTATACCAATTCACTATGAAGGTCCACGACCTGGTTCGCCTAAAATCCTTTCCGGTAAAGGATCTATTCCATGCAGCGGAGAAAGAAAAATGGTATGAGGACTTCAGTCCTTCTTAATCTTTGCGGACTCAAGTCCGCACTACGAACCTAGACTTCTGTTTTGCGAAAAGACGTAATCGCCAAGACTAAAACAGTTAAGGTAATTCCTAAAATCGCATAACTCGGCAACGAAAAAATAGTGACTTTCAAGATATAAGGCAATTCTCCCGCTTTCCAATTCCACCGCTTCCCGAGAAAGACTAACAGCCAGCGATGAACCACCGCTGTTTGCACGAAAAGACAGCCAACTCCTAACAACCAAACAGACATTCTTTGCCGAGAAAAAGCACAATGTTTAATCTGAAAACATAAATCATTCAGCAAAAACACAACCGCAGGTGCTAACATCACCAAACTGGTGGGCTGTGAATAGTTAATCGCAATACTCAAACAGGAAATTAGCACCATTTCAGACAAGTAAATACTTTTTGACCAAGCAGTGCGAGATTGTTCTTTGTAAAAATACCAACTCACTAAACCAATTAACAACAGAACAATCAAGTCAGAAAATAGCTTAGCAACTAACGGACTGTGCGCGAAAAATCTCGGCCCCAAAACCCTTAAATCGATGCGACTCATAGAAATATAAGCATTATTTGATGAATCGTTCAACCACAGTGGAAAACCGCGAATCGCATCCTGTAGAAATCCTGTTAAGGAATTGCCCGTTACAGCTAGACCGATAAATGCTAGAAAAATTACCGTGAATATCGAGATAAAAACTAGCTTAAACCGTCTTTTGATTAAAAAATAAGGAATAAAAAAGATAACTAAGGTTGGTTTAAACAGGGCAGTTCCCAATAAGATTCCCGCAGGTATATCCTGATTTTTACTGGCAAAAATAAACATCCACAACAGCATCAGGGCAATAAAAGTTGCCACATTGCCAACTTGCAGGTCGAAGACGAAACCGTAGAGCAATACAATTGATATACTGCAAATAGTTCTCAAAGCTCGTGACTGCGACTCCAACAGAATATTTGCTCCCCATAAAACTAATGCTATTGCGATCGGATGCAGTACAATCCAGATTGTGAATGCAGTCTTCATCGGGAAATAACCGAGAAACCATAGCAGAGGAATGATATTAGGTGGATACACAAAGGATGGAATCAACCCGCACACTTTTGTGATGCTACAGAAACCGCTGTTAAATACCTCGACATTAAACGGACTCAAATGCTGGTGTGCTAACTTAGCCGCTACATAAAACCACTTAAAATCCCAGTAAGGCGGTTCTGGCCGATGAGTTAGATCGTAAACCAGCCAACCTGTATAACAGAGGAATCTGGTGAGAATTAATACAACCACTGCTTGGCAAATAAAGTTAACGATAGGTTTAGAAAAAAAATACCTCAACTTTTGGATAGAAGGATGTTTTAAAAATAAAGAATTTTGCCATACTTTTTTGTCCTGGCCTAATCGCCAATTACGATTGAGAAAAAAAGCAACTGCAATGATAATAAACAAATTCCACAATCCAAAACTAATCATAGAAAATATTCTCAACTAAAAAACTGCATTCAAACCTACAATATAGACTCTTATTCCCCATCTCTACCTAACTCTCTTTTCCCTCTTCTCTCTGCGTACTCTGCGCCCTCTGCGGTTAATAAAAACAAATCTCAGTGTCACACCCAAGCATTTACGTTACCCTAGTAAATCAAAACTCTCCCCAACAAATCCATGCTTGCCCGCATCCAAGAACTAGCAGCCACCCTCGCACCCCGCTTAATCGAAATTCGCCGCCACATCCACTCGCACCCCGAACTCAGCGGCCAAGAATATCAAACCGCCGCCTACGTAGCCGGAGTGCTCGCTTCCAGCGGAGTCCGCGCGATCGAAGGAATAGGCAAAACAGGAGTCCTCGGCGAACTCAAAGGTAACAGCAGCGAGTCCCGGTGGCTAGCAATTCGCACCGATATGGACGCTTTACCGATTCAAGAACGCACTCACTTAGAATTTGCCTCGCGCAACGAAGGAGTGATGCACGCCTGCGGCCACGATATCCACACTACGGTTGGTTTGGGCGCAGCGATGATATTGTCTGAGTTAAAAGAAAAACTTCCCGGTAACGTCCGTTTCTTGTTTCAGCCGGCGGAAGAGATTGCCCAAGGTGCTCGCTGGATGGTAGCAGATGGGGCGATGCAAGATGTTGATGGCATCATCGGAGTGCACGTTTTTCCGACGATTCCGGGCGGTTGTATCGGTATCCGCCACGGGGCCCTGACGGCGGCGGCAGATGACCTAGAAGTGATTGTAATTGGCGAATCCGGCCACGGTGCGCGCCCTCACGAGGCGATCGATGCAATTTGGATTGCTTCTCAGATAATTACTACTTTGCAACAGGCGATCAGCCGCACGCAAAATCCTTTGAGGCCTGTGGTTTTGACGATCGGGCAAATTAGCGGCGGACGCGCGCCGAATGTGATTGCCGATCGCGTAAAATTATTGGGAACCGTGCGATCGCTGCATCCAGAAACCCACGAAAAACTGCCGGCTTGGATCGAACAAATTGTCTCCAGCGTCTGCGAGACTTACGGCGCTAAGTACGAACTCACCTACAAGCGCGGCGTGCCCGGAGTCCAAAACGACCCAAAACTGACGCAATTAGTCGAAACTGCGGCTTTAGAAGCTTTAGGGCGATCGCGCGTTCAGATTTTACCAGAACCATCCCTCGGCGCGGAAGATTTTTCAATGTATCTAGAACACGCACCGGGAACGATGTTTCGCTTGGGAGTGGGACTGCCTGACAAACCGAACTATCCCCTCCACCACCCGCAGTTTGAGGTGGATGAAGCCTCCATTGTGACCGGCGCTGTCACCTTGGCCTATGCGGCCTGTCAATATTGGAAGCAGCAAGCCAGTAAGTGATATCGTTTCCGTTAAATTACCTAAAATTAAGATAGGTTCGTAGTGAGGACTTCAGTCCTTTTCCAAATTAGAGGACTGAAGTCCTCACTACGAACCTAATAATCTAATAGCGACGCACCTTACCCAATATTTACTGTAGCTGTAGGGTGTGTCGCGATCGACAATCCCTCAACTAATAGCGACAATCTAATAGCAACGCACCTTACCAAATAACTAACTAACCGTAGGGTGCGTCAGGGGAAAAATGTTTAGTCTGTGGTCGTCACATTTAGCCCTGACGCACCCTACAAAAACCATAGTATAATAGAAAATATTATCGTATAAAAGCCATGTCTCAAGCAACATTAACTGATGTTTCGTTAGATCCCATATTAGAGCGCTTGACGCAACTTGCCCAACTAGAACCTGACTGGGATTCTTATGGTGCATTAGCAGTTTCGCCCGTTGCTTTTGTAAAAGCCTGTCAGTTGCTTATTCATATCAAATACTCTCTTTCGCCTTTAGTTGGCGATCTAATTTTACCCTATGATGCAGCACCAATTGCTAATGGTAGCCTACAACTGGAATGGCGAAGCCCATACGGCAATCTAGAAGTGGAAATTAAACCTGATATGAGTTTCAGCTATCTACTAATTAAGGGAGAAGGAAACGAGAGAAAATTTGAGGAGAAAAACGAGGTATCATTATCTGAAGTCCTGAATGTGGTGTCTCAGCTATTGATTCCATAAGTCAGGATGAGATAATGCTAGAAGAAATTGCAGACAATGATATTCTTTATCGTCGGATTCCTCATGTACATCTTTATGAGGATGGTACTGTAAAATCAGTTGCTTTCCAGGTTAGAGGAAAACCTGATAACAGTATCTCAGTTGAGTTAGCGAGGCTAACAACTCCCCAGGAAGTTTTAGCCCGTGCGAGAAATCCTGACACTACAAAAGTGGGTGTGTTGGTAGCAGGATATGCCCGTTCTTTAGGTTTCATTATCCGCCACGATCCCTTGCAGGATAATCCAGCTCATTGTCTTATTGAGGGGGAAAACAATAAAGTCAAGTGTAAACTCTTGGCTGAGGCTACAACTATTTTGACTTTGCCTGAGTAAAGGCGATCGCGCTTTTTGACAATTTGGGATGTAAGGGCGATCGCGTGATTTAATGATACTTGTATGCGATTCAATTAATTGATGAGTGGAATTAAGCGCCAAATCACCCTTGACAGCCGGCACATTGCTAAACACCTGCCAGACACGCCACAAATGAGAAGATTGCTAAATAAAGGACGTGCTGCTCATATTTTTAACGATGAACCTACGATGAATCAGGTAGCTCAAGCCATAATAGAAGATGGAGACTTTACAGGTACGATTCGGGGCTACGATCGTTATGGTATGTTTTTTGTTGAATCAATTGGTTATAGAGTTGACCCGGATGGTAGCCGTCTTTTACTTTATTACGGAGAGATAAAAGTTGATGCAGAAAACAGATACCACGTTACGCCTAGAAGCAGACCTAGTAAAGAATAACTGGCAGTTTACAGAGGTATGGATCGATCCAAATCTTTCACCGCCTTATCTGCTTTTGTTACTAAGTGATGCTGAGGGAAATTGTCGGATTTACGATCCGGCTGAGGGTTATAAAGTTGTGTTTTCTAGTCAGAGTTATGATGAGGCGCAGTATTGGCTTTTAGAAGATGAGTATGAGCCTGTAGAAGGGCGACTGAGAATGTCAGAGCTAGTTTGAATAGTTGATGTTGAAAGGGCGATCGCCCTTTTCACAAGTTGGGAGATGATGGGCGATCGCACTTTTTCTAAAATCTGGATAATAAGGCTTACTTACTTTCTTCTAATAAACTTTCAAGCATTGGAGTCAGAATTTTCACAACCGGATTATTTGTAAGTTCCATTAGTGCGGCTACTCCACCTGCTTTCAAAGCTTTAAGTACCTTTTTCTTCACATCGGGCTTTTTTTGAATTTCTTCCATAGCTTTTGTAGCAACTTCGTGTTTCTCGACATACGTTTTTGTTGAGTAAGTCTGAGATAACTGATCTAAAAGCTCCTGGATTTCTTTGGCTGCATCGGCAAGAGTTTGCCTTTGTTCCGGTGAGTAATTGTTAATAGTTCCACCTATTTGCTCGGCCTCTACTTTCTCACTGTAGCCAACACCTATTGAAGCCTGACTTTGGTCGAGATTTATTTTACGTTCTGACATAATATCTCCGTATTAAGAATTAACTATTGTTGTCTGTTATCTATTTGGCCACCTATTTGTCCAGATTGCAATTGCTCAGCATAGCCAACACCTATTGTGGCATGAGTTTGGTTAATATTAATTACCTTGATATCTTCTGTGTCACTCTCCATAAATTCGCATAACTGTGAAATCACATCTCTGACGCCTGATTTATCTGCTGTGACAAATATCACATTGTCTCCAGAATTTACGTATAATTCAAGTCCTATTCGCTTCGGCTGCATCAAGTTGTCAATAACTCCACCACATCCTAATACAGAGATTGCTATTCCACTTTGTTGTAGAGTTTGATCGCTTTGGTTAACTAAAATAGCGCCCAAAATAAGCAATATTAAGATAACTAAAGGATGGACTTTATAAGGTGTTTTGACATTTGCAAATCCAAATCCAGTAACATTGCGAAATTGATAAACATAAGAACCAAATTTCACGACCTTTTTGGTAACGAGTATAGGTTCTGGTTTGTCTATTACAAGAACTTTATCATTTTGTCTCTGTACGTTGTTTCCCGTACTTATACTCATGCCTTTCTCCTCCCTAGTGTATTTAAGGGTGTTATATCTTGCAGGTCAGATATGCTGACTGAAGTTAATATTTTTCAACTTTTACCTGCATAGCGCACCGCTATAGCTTGACTGGAAGGAATTATTTTATAACTGTATAATTGTCATTATGTCTGATTTTATAATTTTTGTCTATTAATATTGCGTAGCATTTAGTATTGATTTATTTGATTTTAGTGGCCGTGAATCAGTAACAAATAGTAGGATTAAGTTGCCAAAGTATTAAACAGTAGGATAAAGTAGGATAGAATAGGCAAAACCAACCTGCCTACAACACCTATGGAAGTTCAAGAAGTCTTAAAATTGGCTGACGACATCATATTCTCCCAAACCGGAAAACACCTCGATAATCTACAAGAAGGTATATTGCGTGGTACTTGGCAGCGCCAGAAATATCCAGAGATTGCCAAAACTTGCTACCGTAGCGAAGCTCATGTTAAAAAGGTCGCCTCAAAATTATGGAAGCTTTTATCAGAAACATTAGGCGAAGATATCAATCAATCTAATTTTCGATACACAGTGGAACGATGGCAATTGTCCATAGTTTCATCACATTTTGGCGACAATGCACAAGTTGGTAAGTTCAAGGTATGTGGAAACAATCCTGAATCCTTAGAAACCCCAAACTTAAAAAAGCAAAATCAGGAAACCTCTAGCAAAACTCAGCCCAAACAGCGACTAGACTTATCCGATACACCAGAACCCAACTTATTCTATAATCGCACATCCGAACTCACCACCCTCAAACAGTGGATTTTGGAAAACCGCACCCGCCTCATCACCATATACGGCTTATCCGGCATTGGTAAAACCGCCCTAACTCTCCAACTAATCCCAGAAAAAACAAACTTAATTAAATTCGTCTCCCAGCAACAAGAAATCGAATTGCCCTCACTTATTGAGCATTTGCGTTCATCCCGCTGTCTCATCATCCTCGATGACCTACAAACGATTTTCACTCCTCGACAACTCGCAGGCCACTACCAACCGGGCTATGAAAATTACGGCACATTCTTCAAACAACTAGCAGAATCATCCCACAACAGTTGCTTAATTCTCCTCAGTTGGGAAAAACCCAGAGAAATTGCCGCCCTAGAAGGCGAAAACCGCCCCTGTAAATCGCTGCAACTCAACGGTTTGGGCGCGGAAGCAGGGGAAATATTCAGAGAAAAAAGATTAGCAGAAGAAGAGAAATGGTCACAACTGATTGACCTTTACCGAGGCAATCCCCTCTGGTTAAATATAATTGCAACTATGATTCAAGATTTATTCGGCGGCAGCGTTTCCGAGTTTCTCTCCTATGATACCCTATTTTTAGGTGATTTAGAGTCTCTGCTGCACCAGCAGTGCGATCGCCTATCTGAATCAGAAAAACAAGTGATATCCTGGTTAGCTAGTGAAGCCGAACCAGTTGAAATATCAAAAATTTCAGCCAATCTCGAATTATCCCCGTCAGCCTTATTACAAGCTGTGCAATCCTTGGGACGGCGTTTATTAATTGAAAAAGTGAAACAAGGTGAGAAAACGCTTTTCACACTCCAGCCTGTATTCATCGAGTATGTGAAAAACCAGTTCCTGAAGGTTGGATAGTTTCAGGGCTTCTCATGGGAGGCTAGAAACCGGGTTTCTACGAAATTTTGTGTTGAGTAGCGAGAAATCACGCAAGAAACCCGGTTTCACCAGGACACAACTATTTTGGAAGGTGCGTCGCTACTCGAAAAGTTGCTCTTTTTTAGGGATTTTCTCAGGCGGCGCACCCTACGACTATTATTCCGGTTGTTAGTTGAGTGAAGTACAGATGCTGGGGTAGGGAAACGTCATTGTCTATTAGTGTGAACTTAAGCCGAAAGACCGCTTAACCCGAAAGACCGCCAGGGGTTAAAACCCCTGTCTAATAGCGAAAGTCCTCGCTATGAGGACTAAAGAAATCATCAGTCCTCTTCAGAGGACTTCAGCTTTGAGGCAGGGGTTTCAACCCTTGCCGGACTTCGGGTTTAACGCGATTGTTGACACGCCTTTTGCGATTGCAACGCTCGTGAGCTCGCAATGACACGCTTACATGAGGAGAATTCTCGCAACCAAACCAGCCTATCTTGGGGAATTCCGCTCTCCGCAGCCGCCAAATGTGCTAACGTACAATGAAAAATCCCCAAATTTCAACTATCGGGAGATAGATAACCGTGTTCGCTCAAGCACCTCCAACTCCCAATTACAAATGGTTTAGCTGCATTTCTAGCACTGTTTTCGCCGCATTGTGCCTGTTGCCCGTTTTCAGCGCTGCTGGATACGCCCAAACTCCCCAAAATAGAGTCATCAAAATCGGCGTCGTGCAGCGCTTTGGCACTAAACCAACCGATAAACTCACGCTGAAAGCATTACCGGGTGACAGCTTAACATTGAGTTACAAAACTCCTCAAGGCATAGAAACCAAAACTGCCGCTAGCATCAAGCTAGAAATAGCCAATAAACCTCTGGAAGCGCCATTAGTAGAAGAACGAGTTGTTCTGAGCTCCCACCGCAGTTTCGAGAGTGCAGAAGATAGCGCCAATCAGTGGCGCGCTAAGGGCATTGATGTGGAAATTGCTCAACCTTTGCGCTGGCAAGTTTGGGCGAAAAGAGATACTTACAATTCTCCTTTGGTGCGGCGCTGGCTGTTGCAAAGTTTGCAAGCTCAAGGTAATAAAACTGCTTTTTTAGATACGAAAGTTTTTAAACAAATACCTCAAACCTTTTGGGTTTTAAATGGCTTTCGTTTCAACCGCAATGAGTTGGATGTGACGGCGGGGAAAAATGTAATTGAGGTATTGGAACAAACTACCCAAGAGGCGACAGCTATCGATCCAGAAAAAGCTATTCAACAAACTCGCCGTTACGGTGGCAGTTTGCACTTACAAAAAAATTCTTACGGTACTTATACTTTAGTCAATAATGTGCCGACCGAAACTTATTTGCGGGGAGTTGTTCCTCACGAAATTGGTGCTTTTTCGCCCTACGCTTCGATTGTCGCTCAAACTATTTTGGCGAGAACTTATGCGCTGAGAAATTTGCGCCGGTTTGCTGTGGATAATTACGAGTTGTGCGCTGATGTTAACTGTCAAGTTTATAAAGGTTTGACCGAAGTTTTCCCGCAGAGCGATCGCGCGATCGCCCAAACAGCAGGTTTAGTCCTAACTTACGAAAATCAGCTCGTAGACGCGCTCTATTCAGCGTCTAGCGGCGGCGTAACGGCAACTTTCGGCGATGTGTGGCACGGCCCAGAACGTCCATATTTGCGATCGATCGTCGATTCCCCCAAAAACCTCTGGGACTTGACAAAGCAGAGCTTGTCTGACGAAACCAACTTCCGCCGCTTTATGACTCTCAAAGCAGGGTTTAATGAGGAAAAAGAAGAAACCTTCCGCTGGCGCGAACAAGTCTCGCTGACATCGATTGGTGGATTTCTGCGGCAGTATCTTCAGAAGAAAAAGCACCCGCTAGCTAATTTTAAAACTCTCACAAAAGTTGAAGTGGTGCAACGCTCGGCCGCCGGTCGAGTTTTGCAAATGAAGGTACAAACTGATTTAGGCCCCATCGATATCGATAAAGATGAGATTCGCAATGCTTTTTATCCGCCGATTAGCACGCTGTTTTACCTCGAACCGATTTACAATCCTGACAAAACTCTCAACGGTTATGCGTTTGTCGGAGGCGGTTTCGGACACGGGGTGGGAATGAGTCAAACTGGTTCTTACAATTTAGCTAATTTAGGCTGGAATGGCGATCGAATTCTGAGTTTTTATTTTCCCGGCGCTCAAGTTGTGCCCCTCAACGATTCCATTACATTTTGGCGGGAATAGTTTATAAGACAATACGCTTGGGTTAAGACAGATCCCCCCTAACCCCCCCCTTAAAAAGCAGGGTGGTTTTATTGTCGGGATAAGAAATTAGAAACTAAGGATAAAGGTACGTAGTTGGGCTTTAGCCCTCTTTATCTATACGTCTAAAGAGGGCTAAAGCCCAACTACGTACCTCTCTCCGCACAATAAATCCACCCTGCCTAACCCCCCTTAAAAAAGGGGGAACAAGAATCTTCTCAAAGTCCCCCTTCTTAAGGGGGATTTAGGGGGATCTCCGGGCGATAAACAGTGTTAACCCAAGCATATTGGTTTATAAGACAACACGCTTGGGACAAGAAAACCGGGCGATTTCAACCGCACGTCGGATCTTCGATCGCCATCTTTCAACACAAAAACCCAGTTTCTGAACGTAATTAAGCTGAAACAGCTCAATTACGCAAACAAGAAACCGGGTCAATTAGCGCATCGCGCCTGTGAATCCTTTATTAGTAGAGGGATTCTTCTTGGTGAGTTTCGATCGTACAATCAGACTTAGGATAAGCGACACAGGTCAGAACAAATCCGGCTTCGATTTGGTCGTCATCCAAGAAAGATTGGTCAGATTGGTCAATTTCGCCAGCAGTAATTTTGCCGGCGCAGGTGGAGCAAGCTCCAGCGCGGCAAGAATACGGGAGGTCGAGTCCTGCTTCTTCTGCTGCATCAAGAATGTAAGTATCGTCATCAACGTCAATGGTCTGGTTGATTCCTTCGGCTTCGCTGATGAGGGTAACTTTGTAAGTTGCCATGCACTAAATCCTCTCAAAAATTCAACAATATTGATAAGTTTTCCTAATGCAAACTTCAAGGCTCTATTAGCTTTGAGGTTAGCTTCTAGGTTCGTTCCCTTTATGATAGTAGGGGAAAGAAGTAAGCTTGCAACACTTATTTACAAAAAATTTGAATGGGATTAGTTATAACTTTTTCTAATTTCATCTTGATTACTTATACCTATGTTGGGCTCAGCCGTGTGATACTGTTGCCGCAAGACTTACGCCAAATAACCCGATTGCGGAAAAAAATCCTGTTTTGAACCCGACAACCAAAAAATCCGATTTTGCTATGGGGTGTGTCCTCGACTTTCAGCGAGACTTGCTGGAATTTGTCCCCGCAGCCGTGGACAGTGGACAGTTGACCTGTGGTAGGGGCGGTGTCCCCGTGCCCGCCCTCCTAGTTGACCGCTTGACAGTTGACCTGTGGTAGGGGCTGTGCCCCCGTGCCCGCCCTCTTATGACAGTTGCACAGTACGGGCATCAAACCATTTATGCTTAACTGATATGGGCTTTGTTCATGAGATTATTGATGTCCGCGGCCGATGTGGCGGTTGCGATATACCGCGCCAGACTTGGGTGCAAATCTTTAACTATACTAAAATCTAAAATCTAAAATCCTATGACTCAAATTAATACTGGCATTGGTTTTGCAGTAAATGCTCCCCTTCGCGTGGGGATTGTGGGTACTGGTTTTGCGGCTAAGTTGAGGGCCGAGACGCTGGTAGCTGACGCCCGATCGCACTTAGTAACAGTGGCGGGCCGCAACCCGGATAAAACCGCAGCATTTTGTCAAACATTCGGCGCCGAGGCTGAGGTTTCTTGGCGCAAGCTGGTAGAAAGAGACGATTTAGATTTGGTAATTGTCTGTACTGTGAACCGGGATCACGGGGCGATCGTCCTCGCGGCGTTGGAAAATAACAAGCACGTTGTGGTCGAATATCCTCTATCTTTAGACGTATCTGAGGCCGAAAGGGCGATCGCCCTTGCCGCCCAAAAGCAAAAACTCCTCCACATCGAACACATCGAACTCTTAGGCGGTTTGCACTCCTCAATCAAAGAATCCTTACCATTAATCGGTAAAGTTTTTTATGCCCGCTACGTTACTATTACCCCTCAGCGTACCGTAGCGCAGCGCTGGACTTTTCAGCATTCCCTATTTGGCTTTCCCTTAATCGGGGCAATTTCTCGACTGCACCGATTTACTGATTTGTTCGGAGAAGTGGGAACCGTTAACTGTCAAACTCAATTTTGGGACACTCAGCCGGATTTCTACAAAGCTTGTTTGTGCAACGCACAGTTGCGTTTTACCAATGGTGTTGTCGCTGAAGCTGTTTACGGAAAAGGAGAGACTTTTTGGCAATCAGAAAACATTTTTACTATCTACGGAGAAGCCGGAACCCTGATTTTTACTCCCGAATCCGGTCAATTGATTCAGGGAGAAAATCGGCAGACTATCCCAGTAGGAACGCGGCGCGGTTTGTTTGCTAAGGATACCGATATGGTGTTAGACTGTTTGTTAAACGGTACGCCGTTGTACGTCAAGAATACCAGTAGTTTGTACGCTTTGAAATTAGCGGATGCTGCGAGGCGTTCGAGCGAGACTAGGCAAAAATTGGCGATCGACAATTCATCTAACAGTTCGAGCGAAATATGAGTTCATTCAGTTGACAGTTGACAGTTGACAGTTGACCTCGGGTGCATCTCAATGCAAGCGAATATATCCGTAGGGGCTCTCGCATGACCGCAGAAAATAGGAGATGATAACTAATAACTTATATGCGGTCATGCGAGAGCCCTCTTCCTTGCGCCAGATGCACCCGTTGACCTCTACCTGGAAGTCCGAGAATTGGAGTAATGAATCATCTGTTTTAAATTTCTCCCGCTCGGGGCTCCGGCTTTCAACTAATTTTTCCTGGTAAGCTTGAGGAATAGGTAATCGGATAAAAGTTAATAGGTAATGAAAAAAGGTAATCGGCAATCACCGAAAAACTTGTGGTTCAAAACCTTTCCTCCCCATTAGCCATTAGCCATTACCAGACATAGTTCATCTATCTAAAAAAGGCTAGATATTTTTGCAATCAAATGGCAGTAACTACACATCAACTGATTCAGTGGAAACAGCAAGGGCGCCGAATTGTGGCGCTGACCGGTTATGATTATGCGATCGCCCAACTACTAGACCAAGCAGGCACTGACATCATCCTCGTCGGCGATTCCCTCGCCATGCCAATATTGGGCTACGAAACTACGCTACCCCTAACCCTCGATGAAATGCTGCACCACGCTAAAGCAGTCCGTCGCGGAGTCAAACAAGCATTAGTTGTTGTGGATTTGCCGTTTTTGACTTACCAGGAAAGTTCCCAACAAGCCATGCACTCGGCCGGGAGAGTTTTGAAAGAAACCGGCGCTCAAGCTGTAAAATTGGAAGGCGGATATCCAGCAATGGCGGCCACCGTTTCGCACCTAACATCCGCCGGCATTCCGGTGATGGGACACGTTGGTTTAACTCCCCAGTCGGTACACCAACTCGGTTACAAAAAACAAGGCAAAACAGCCGAATCTGCCGATCGCATTCTCGCAGAGTCGATCGCACTTCAAGAAGCCGGTGCCTTTGCGATCGTCCTAGAACACATTCCCCCAGACTTAGCGGCTCAAATTACCCAAAAACTAACTATTCCCACCATTGGTATCGGCGCGGGGCCGCACTGCGACGGACAAGTTTTGGTTACTTCCGATTTGTTGGGACTTTCGGAAAAACAACCGCCTTTTGCGAAAGCTTACGTCAATTTGCGATCGACAATTACCCAAGCTGTCCGAGATTATTCCCTAGAAGTTAGAGAACGAAAATTTCCCCAATTGTAAACTATAAATCGAACTGACTCGATCGCCAGCAGACTGAATACTACTTAGCGGGTTGTTGACACGCCTTGTAGGAGTTCGCACCCCTAGCAGCATCTGTTTTGTCGATCGCGATCGCCCGCAATTACCGCTAAAATTGGAAAATCTCAATTTCATATATCCCTTGAGAGTCTTCTGTCTCAAGTCGCTAGGGAACTCCAATAATTATTGTGGAACAGGCAGGATCCAGGTTCTTGACTTGGTTTTTTGCAGATACCTACTAGGGAACTCTCAAATTTGGACGTTAGTTTGAGCGCTAGCCGGCAGCCGGTTGACTCGATCTAAAATGTCAAATCCCAAATCAAAAATCAAAAATCGCCAATCCCGATACCAAAATGTGATAAAAATCACTGACAGCAGGCATCACCTAAATGTAGAAAATGGTGGCAACCAACAACTAGCTTCAAAACGGGCAGCGAAGTGGCGGTTAAGCTAAAAAAAATTGTAGTTCCGTTCAAAACAAATTGAAATCATCGCTCGAACGTGTTAAGGAGGCTAATTGATGGTATATGCAGAAAATTGGTCGCAGCCGTCTATCTTGGAGCTAGCGCGATCGGGCAACTTTCAGGCCCTGAATTACTGGATTGACAGCTTGCTGCGACCCGAGGGGATTTATGCCCGCGTCGAACAGGCCGGGGCCGGCTGCGTCCAAATCCTAGTTGAATTCCAGCGCGGATTTGCACCAGAGAATACATTACTGGCAAACACTCTCCGCGAAGGCTTAGTTAAATTTATTTGTCACCAACTCTGGAGACTCAACTCGCCAGCAGTAGAAGGAGTGCGAATTCACGCGCGCTTGGCTGGGGAACCAGAGATTCTCTGGAAACAGTCAGTCCGAATTGTGACTCCGGCAAACCGCAACCAGCGGCGTTACCGTTCCCTATTGGTCGTCGATTGGGTTAAATTTAAAACATATCGTTCTCTACTGCTAGTGGGCTCGGCACTGGCATCATTTATTTTAGGGTGTTGGGTTAGCTACCACGAGGCTGTAGCCCTACGGCTAATGTCTCCAGCCTCCGCTTACCAGCAAGCAGCGGTAATGTCGGGGCCGCCTCCCAAACGTCCCGATGCGGTGCAAGCGGCCTTAGAATTAGTACCTGTAGTGCAACAAAAGCAGGTTGCTAATCCCTACGACCCCACCGTAACGCTGATGTTCGGAGGAAATGTGAATCTATCGGATGCGATCGCCGCATCTGCTGGCAACGATTACCATTGGGCTTTTGCCAATATGGACGAGTACCGGCAAGCAGATGTGTCGATGGTTAATCTAGAAAACCCCCTGACTCGCTCTACCTTGGGTTCTGGCAAAAAACAATTAAATTTTAAAGCCGATCCAGAATCGGTGAAAGTATTAACAGCAGGAGGAGTGGATATTGTCAATCTGGCAAACAGCCACGCTATGGATTACGAGGAACCGGGGCTGGTGGAAACTATAAATACTCTAAATAATGCTGGTATAGGGCATCTGGGAGCCGGTAGAGATATCAAAGAAGCAAGGCGTCCAGATATTATTGAGGTTAAGGGTCAGCGGATCGCGTACCTCGGTTATTACGATGCTGACCTTCATGCTGCCGACCAAGGTAAGGCTGGCACCAACCCCCGCCGTAACAATCGGGTGGCAGAGGATATTCGAGCTCTCAAAGGTCAGGTAGACTGGATTATTGTGAATTACCACTGGGGAGTCGAATTGGCAGATTATCCCGGGGACTGGCAGATAGATTTGGCTCGGTTCACGATCGATCAAGGTGCAGATTTGGTAGTGGGACACCATCCCCATGTCCTGCAAGGTGCCGAAGTTTACAAGGGTCGCCCGATAGTTTACTCGCTGGGTAATTTTATCTTCGGCGCGAATGCTCGCAGCGATTACGATACCGCAGTCCTGAAAGTATCGCTCAAAGACAGGAATATGAAGGTAGAATTTTTGCCTGTGGAGGTGAAAAAGTTTCAGCCCAAAGTGGTGAATGGAGCCGCGGGCGATCGTATCCTCAAACGTGTCGAGCAAATTTCTAGTATTTTCGATCGACCGATGCGCTCTTCTGTGGTTCTCGAAGCCCCAATCAACCCCGCATTGGCGCCAAAAACTCCAAATTCGACCTTACCAGGAGCAGCACAAAACGGTACCTACGGGCCCGGGTCGGCTTCCCCAGTCCCCCCGACAGGAGAAACCAATCTGCCAGGCCCAGGACAACCCAAACCTACTCCGATTTTGCCCGCTGTACCGGCTTTGCCCAAACAGCCGGACAACTCCTCAGTTTTCCAGAACGGGACAGGGCCTGCTAGGTCGTCGAGTCCGCCTCCGAGTCAAGATTTGCCACCGCGCGTCCATCGCACAAAACCTCAAAATCCCAGCCGGGAACCAGATCCGTTTACCAAAGAACCATTCATCAAAGAACCGTTCATTTCGCCACCATCTCCGAGTTCGGGAGGGGTACTCAGTCCCCAAAGCTCTCTTCCCCCAAGGGGCGATGTATCTTTCAAAGTCGCACTCAAAGAGCAGCCGACAAACAGGGTCGTTCCCGGCAAAAGCAGCCACCGCGGCTCGCAGCGCATCGCCCTGCCTCCTATAGCGGAGAACGTGGGGACGGGGGTAGCAAAAGGGTGGTAATGGGCGAAAATCAACTACCAGCGACCAATTATTAACGACCGATTTACTAACAACCAATGATCGACGACCTACTACCAATGACAAATGTGTTTGCGATCGCGCTGAAGCAAAAGCAGTACAAAACCTATATCCTCTCCGACGAAACCGCTAACTCTACCCTAGAAGTTGTGCCGGAACGGGGCGGTATTGCCACTAGCTGGCTGGTTGAAGGCAAAGAAATGTTCTACTTGGACGCGGAACGGTTCGCCAATCCCGCTCTAACTGTACGCGGCGGGATTCCCATCTTGTTTCCCATCTGTGGCAATCTGCCGGACGACACTTACACCCACAAGGGAGTGGAGCGCCAGCTCAAACAACACGGCTTTGCTCGCGATTTGCCTTGGACGGCGACGGAACAATTTACGGAGGGTTGCGCGGCTCTTACCCTGGTACTCAACAGCAGCGAGAAAACTCAGACTGTTTATCCCTTTGATTTCCAATTAGCTTTTACTTATCAAATTAAAGGCAATTCTTTGGAAATTGTGCAGGAATACACCAATCTTGGTGACGAACCAATGCCCTTTGCTAGCGGCTTGCATCCTTACTTTTTAGCTCCAGACAAGACAAATCTGCGCTTTGAGATTCCAGGGATGCAGTACAGAGATCACCACACTCACAAGAAAGGTTATTTCACAGGGGTTTTTGACCCGACTCTGGATGAAATTGATGTTTCCTTTGACGAACTGACCGGTCTTGCTGCTACTGTCACTGACGCGGCGCGGGGCTTGCGGCTCACCGTCAGTTACAACTCCAGCTATGGGAAGTTGGTTTTCTGGACTGTCAAAGGCAAGGATTTTTACTGTTTGGAACCTTGGACGGCTCCTAGAAATGCCCTAAATACTGGCGAACACTTGATTTATTTGCAGCCGGGAGCGACTTGCGAGATGCTGGTTCGCATGACTGCAACTTTTTTTTGAAAAACACTTGCTATTTGAAATGATGGGTGCTACTATTAGAAATTGTGTGCGGTAACAATGTTTTTGCGGGTCGCTAGCTCAGCGGTAGAGCATTCGGCTTTTAACCGATTGGTCTCGGGTTCAAATCCCGGGCGACCCATTTTTTCAGGCAGAACGTCAAATGTAGAAAGCAGAATGAATTCTAGCTTTCATCGGGAATTCAGGGCAAGCCCAGCGGGCTTGCCCTGAATTTATTTTTGAGCAATGTGGATTTTTGAGTCTAAATTGAAATCTGGAAACATAATGCGCGATCGGCAACAAATTGTCTTAAGATTATCGTAAGAATTGAGCTTGTTCAAAATCCACTGCCCAGAAACACAAATAATTAGGAGGAATATCTATGGCGCTTGTACCTATGCGACTGCTGCTCGACCACGCGGCTGAAAACGGTTACGGCCTACCGGCTTACAACGTCAACAACATGGAGCAAATCCAAGCGATCATGCGCGCTGCTGACGAAACCAACAGCCCCGTGATCTTGCAAGCTTCTCGCGGCGCTCGTTCCTACGCGGGCGAAAATTTCCTGCGCCACTTGATTTTGGCAGCAGTTGAAACCTATCCTCACATCCCCATCTCCATGCACCAAGACCACGGCAATGCCCCCGGCACTTGCTATTCTGCCATGCGCCAAGGTTTCACCAGCGTGATGATGGACGGTTCTCTGGAAGCGGATGCTAAGACTCCCGCCAGCTACGAATACAACGTTGAAGTAACTCGCGAAGTTGTCAAAGTTGCTCATTCGATCGGCGTTAGCGTTGAAGGCGAACTGGGTTGCTTGGGCTCTCTGGAAACAGGAATGGGCGAAGCAGAAGACGGCCACGGCTTTGAAGGCGCGCTTTCCCACGATCAATTGCTGACAGATCCTGAAGAAGCTGTTAATTTCGTCGAGCAAACCGGCGTTGATGCTCTCGCAGTGGCGATCGGCACTTCCCACGGCGCTTACAAATTCACCCGCAAGCCGACTGGCGAAATTTTGGCAATCAGCCGCATCGAAGAAATTCACCGCCGCTTGCCGAATACTCACTTGGTAATGCACGGTTCATCTTCTGTACCCCAAGATTTGCTGGAAATCATTAACAGCAACGGCGGCACTATCCGCGAAACCTACGGCGTACCTGTGGAAGAAATCCAAAAGGGCATCAAGTGCGGCGTTCGCAAGATCAACATCGACACTGACAACCGTTTGGCGATTACCGCAGCGGTGCGCGAAGCTTTGTTTGCTAAGCCAGATGAGTTCGATCCCCGCCACTTCTTGAAGCCGTCGATCAAGTATATGCAGAAAGTTTGTAGCGATCGCTACAACTCTTTCGGTTGCGCCGGTCACGGTACAAAGATCAAGCAAATGTCTTTGGATGATTTTGCAGCTAAGTATGCAAAGGGCGACTTGAGCTCTTCTGCTAAGAAGACTGTCGCTGTTTAATAATTTGAGGTTGAAGATTTTAGATTTATCTGAAGTCTAAAGTTTAGATGGCCGGGTAGCTGTGAAGTTGCCCGGTTTTTTTGTGTGGGGAGAGATGAGAAAGATCGCCCTTAAAGACTAATCCGGCGGTAAACTTCAGCCATCGGCAGTTCTATATTTAGGGCTTGCTGAATAAGCGCCATCAGGTGGCGCTGTCTGAGTTTCGATCGCGCTACCCGTGCGACTTGTGCAAGGAAAACAGGTAAAATAGCACAGAACCCTTGCATTACCGTTGACACTCGTGGTAGAAGTTCACGGGGGTAGCAAAAACCCAAAAAATCTGATAAGGTGAGGCACATGGAGAAGACAGTGCCGGAATTAATGGCAGCAATCAGCCCAGCAGAGTGGGCGCAAGTGCCAGATAGCGTCCTCGAACAAATTTACGAATTAGTGCGTAGGATGGATCGGGTTGAACTTGAAATAGCGGAACTGAGAACAGAAAACGAGCTTCTCAAAGAGCAATTAGCCAGAACTTCGGCAAATTCATCACAACCACCATCGAAGAATCCTCAAGGATTTAAGCCCAATCGAAAGGAACCCACCGGCAAGAAGCGGGGTGGGCAACTAGGACATTCGGGACACGAACGGAAGCTATACCCGACCCAAATGTGTCAAGAAGTAATCAACCATTACCCGCAGCAATGTAGTGGATGTGGAGGCATCCTAGGGATTGAAAATAGTGGTCAAGCCTACCGACATCAAGTAGTGGAAGTCCCACCAGTACAGCGGCTCGTCATCGAACAAATGTCCGTCGGCACTATCAATCGTCTACGGACAGAAGTGAGTGAGGCAGCGCCGCGATGCGGTCACAGAAGCCCAACATTACATCCAGCAGCAGCCGACTGTGGGAGTAGATGAGACTGGATTTCAGCAGCGGAATGGAGATGGTCAAAATGCCACCAAGACCAGTGGTTGGCTGTGGGTGGCAGTAAGACCATTGATCCAGAGCTTTCAGGTAATTTTAAGTAGAGCTATAGCAGTCATAAATCATTTGTAAATTTTTTACCCCACCCCAACCCTCCCCTTACTAAGGGGAGGGGGCAAGATATTTACAAATCATTTGCGATCGCGCCAAGACTTTACCCTTATATGTCCACTTAAAAGGTTTGGCCATTGTTTGATTAAAGTAGTTAATAAAATTGAGGATGCGATTTTTCAGATCGTACTGACTCGTGAAACTTGCTCTTTTTAGTAATTTACGCACCAAAATACTGAACCAAATCTCTATTTGATTAAGCCACGAAGAATGTTTGGGTGTGTAATGGAAAACAATTTGATGTGTTGGGTCACTTAAAAAAACAGCGCGGGATTTTATGGATTGAAGTATGCCACTTTT
>NZ_JAEQCI010000005.1:0-1032 GCF_020738565.1 Microcoleus sp. PH2017_12_PCY_D_A
CATCCTAAATAAAGCTTCACAAAGTGCATAGTAATCTTCACATTCTTCGTTACCTTTACCGCCGGGAACCAAAAACTGTTTAGCAACCTTAAATTTTTTATTCATCTTGGCAATACCAAGATATTTATAAATTTCTTCGACTTGATCGCAGCAGTTCATAGGTTTGTATTTTTGGGGGTAATTGGGCAGGTTAGCTGGAAACTTAGGAGTAGGTGTTGGCGTTGGTGTTGGTGTTGGTGTTGGACAGTCTGGAAAATCTAAATACTCAAGAAATTCTTCTTTGTAATATACTGTTGACATAACCGTTCCCAAATTAGATGGAGCCCCTGGAGTAGGTTTAAATCCAGTTTCGTCAAATATAAAAAACCTTTCAAGAGAACTGGGATATACAAGCGTGTACGTTACGACTTTTTTGATGAGGCATTTTGCTTCATATGTGCGCCCATTAAAAACAGAGTAATGATACTGTGTCCAAGGAAATGGAGGCGCGCCGGAACGAGGGATTTTTACTAAATATAATAAATTGCTCGGTATAAAGATACTTTCTTTTGTCCAAGTATATTCTTTGGCAAAGTCTTGGGGATGACTGAAAAATCTTTCGACATACCGTCTCGCTTCAGCGAGCCTTCCGTTTCCGTTGTCGCCATCGTAACCGACATATTTCTCCCATGAGTTTTCTTTGGTAGTTGCCACATCAGCGGGAAGTATTTGATATGGCCCGCCGAACCAATCTCGCCATGCTACCGCTCTTACATAAACAAACGAGAAAGTACCGCAATCTCGACTCGGTGATGCCTGCCCTTGGGGAGTAGGAGTAGGAGTAGGACTAGGAGTAGCACTTATTTCCTTCTGTCCATCAGGTGCAAGAGTAATCCCTGTACTAATACCAGGCAATGATAGCCCCAATCGAACAGAAGTTTTACCATCTTTATCATTAGCGGGACTTAAACAAATTTTAAGCCCAAACCAAGCCTAAACTCGCTTTATAAGCGGAGAATACGTCCCAATTTTGGTTCAACCATTTTACAAACC
>NZ_JAEQCI010000140.1:0-14496 GCF_020738565.1 Microcoleus sp. PH2017_12_PCY_D_A
CAGGTTTGTAGTGAGGACTTTAGTCCTTCAGGTTTGTAGTGAGGACTTTAGTCCTTCTTTCTGAGGACTGAAGTCCTCACTACGAACTTTTTATGAAGAGTAATTGACCGAAAATAATGTCAAAACCTGACATTCTATGGAATATTTCATGGGAAATATCTGTGGTTTGGTTTCATTTTTGCCCAATTGTGATATAATTGAAAGCTACTTTTTTCGCTGCTAGACGTTGCACTCTTTCTCTTGGGAGTGAATTTGAGAGTTGATTTCATACATACTATCTCAACTTGCGTCTGTAGCATCTACCACATTTTAACTGAATTATGACTGACTCAATTCGCTTCCTGATGTGCGCTCCCGACCACTACGATGTAGATTACGTGATTAACCCTTGGATGGAGGGTAACGTACACAAATCATCGCGCGATCGCGCCGTCGAACAGTGGGAGAAACTTTACCACGTGTTGAAAGACAATGCGGTTGTAGACCTCGTACCGCCCGAAAAAGGCTGGCCGGATATGGTGTTCACCGCCAACGCAGGCTTGCTTTTAGGCAATACCTTCGTGCTCAGCCGCTTCTATCACAAGGAACGTCAAGGCGAAGAACCCTATTTTAAAGCATGGTTTGAAAGCAAAGGTTTTACCGTGCACGAACTCCCGAAAGACTTGCCGTTTGAGGGTGCTGGTGACGCTTTGCTCGATCGCGAAGGACGCTGGCTGTGGGCAGGATACGGCTTCCGTTCCGAACTCGACTCGCACCCGTTACTAGCAAAATGGCTCAACATTGAAGTGCTTTCGCTGCGTTTAGTTGACGAACGTTTCTATCACCTAGACACCTGTTTTTGTCCCCTCACAGGCGGCTATTTGCTCTACTATCCAGCAGCATTTGACTCTTACTCGAACCGCCTCATTGAAATGCGAGTTGCGCCGGAAAAACGCATTGCCATTGAAGAAGCCGATGCCGCAAATTTTGCTTGCAATGCTGTCAATATTGACAAGATTGTGGTAATGAACAAAGTCAGCGAAGGCTTGAAAACGCGCATCGCTCAAGCCGGCTTCCAAGTCATTGAAACGCCGATGAGCGAATTTTTGAAAGCGGGCGGCGCCTGCAAGTGTTTGACGCTGCGGGTGAATGAACCCGTGCAAGAAGATCGATCGGCAAACGTGATGGTAGAAAGCCGCGCCATTCGCATGGAAGGCCACCTGCTCGATGCCGGTTTAATCAGCCGCGCTTTAGACTTAATTATCGAAAACGGTGGCAGTTTCCAAGTGCTGAATTTCAATTTAGGAGAACAGCGCCAAAGCACATCTTCTGCGGATGTGAAAGTTTCGGCACCTTCCCACGATGTGATGGAAGAAATCATGGGATTGCTGATTGACTTGGGTGCAGTGCCACCGCCGCAAGAGATTTGCGACGCTATTTTAGAAGATGTCGTGCAAGATGGTGTCGGCCCGGACGACTTTTATGTCAGTACAATTTATCCTACAGAAGTGCGGGTAAACGGTCAGTGGGTGAAAGCGCGAAATCAGCGGATGGACGGTGCAGTTGCAATTACTGAAACCGCAGAAGGCCCGGTGGCTACGTGCAAATTGTTGCGCGATTTAAAAATAGGTGAAAAAGTCGTTGTCGATGTCGTTGGTATCCGCACTATCCGCAAAACAGAATCGCGGGAACAGCGCAATTCTCAAGAATTTAGCTTTATGTCCGGCAGCGTTTCTAGCGAGCGCCGGGTAGAATTGGTAGTGGAACAAGTAGCGTGGGAATTGCGCCAAATTCGCGATCGCGGAGGTAAAGTTGTAGTGACGGCGGGGCCTGTTGTCATCCACACCGGCGGCGGCGAACATTTAGCGCATTTGATCCGCGAAGGTTACGTACAAGCGCTGTTGGGTGGAAATGCGATCGCGGTTCACGACATGGAACAATCTAGCATGGGAACTTCTTTGGGAGTTGACATGAAACGCGGCGTAGCTGTGCGCGGCGGACACCGCCACCACTTGAAAATGATTAATACAGTGCGGCGTTATGGCAGTATTGCTAAAACCGTTGAAGCAGGCGTGATTACCAGCGGTGTGATGTACGAGTGCGTGAAGCACAATATACCGTTTTCGCTGGCTGGTTCGATCCGCGATGACGGCCCGCTTCCCGACACGCAAATGGATTTGGTTAAGGCTCAAGAAGAGTATACTGAGCTGTTACGGGGCGCGGATATGGTGCTGATGCTGTCGTCTATGCTGCACTCAATTGGTGTGGGAAATATGACACCGGCGGGTGTGAAGATGGTCTGTGTGGACATTAATCCGGCTGTGGTGACGAAATTGAGCGATCGGGGGTCGATCGAATCTACTGGAGTTGTCACGGATGTGGGATTGTTCCTGAGTTTGTTGGTGAATCAGTTGGATAAGTTGACCAGCCGCCATCACGTAACTCAATCTGTGTAGATTTGGCGGTTGAAACGGCGTAGACTCGGCGGTTGAAACCGCATCTACACAAACGAAGTCTGCCTCCGCAGACTGAAGAATAGAGGCTGGTAGGGTGCGCACTGCGCACCTTCCTGAGCCGATAATGCTGATTATTTCCGCTCAAAATGCGCCCCAGTAAATTGAACTATCGCCCTTTTTATCCCCGCTAGAATTTGCAGGGGATTTAATTTCCGAATTAGCTACAGCGACGGGAGACAAATCGCCCGGTAAAGACCGAATTCGCAACTCGTTTAGCAAACTGTTAATATTGCTCGGTTCCGCATCTATAATGCTGGCTAGCGGGAGCAGATTTTGCACTGCATATTCGCCGAGTTGAGCGTTAATACTTTCTGCTAAATAGCATAGCATAATGTCATCGCTGCTGTATCCGCTGAAGTTCTTGCTGAACGTTTTTGAGGCGAGACATCATGTATTCAAAGCTTTTTCTATCTCCTTGAGCATTATACAGGTTCGCTGCTGTTTGCCAGTCGGCTACTGTTGCTCTAATATCTTTTAAGTTAAGACGAACAGTACCCCGAATGCGGTAAGCATCAGCATCATTCGGTCGAATGCGGATGGCATCATTGCAGTCTACAAGTGCAGCAACATAGTCCCCAATCTGAAGTCGTGCTAAACATCGGCTTTGGTATGCTTCAGCAAAATTAGGATTGAGTTTGATAGCTTGGGTGTAGGCTTCAATTGCTCCTTTATAGTCTTTGTTCTCCAGAAAATCGTCACCCCTTCTATAGAAGTCTGTGGAACTCGCTTGAGATATAATAACTAAGGGAGCATGGCTGGAAGCAGCTTTAGGGATTATACCTATTGTCAGTGGAATTGCCACGAGGGTGATAGCTTGATAGAGAAAATTCATCATTAATTAAATAGATTGGTGTAGGCAAGTGTATTGCTCGCATTTTTAAGTTTTTGCCCCTTTCGTTTGGGGCTATTTATGCAATAAAGAGAATAAATTTTAGCTACCCTTAGTCGCTAGAGTCCCACTCCTCAATTTTAACTTCCAGTCCACTCATAAAACTTACTCCTAACGAACTTTTAAGAATAGATTCTTTGATATCAACTGATTGACCCGGCTGTAACGTTTTATTAATTATCAGCCGGCGTGTGTAGAGAATTGTATTGCCTGTAACGATCTGAAGCTCCGGGAGACCAATCTTGATGGGTCTACTGCTGCGGTTCGTGATTACACCTTTAATGTTAGCCCAATTTTCCCATCCTTTTCTTAAATCTGAGGATACTCTTAAGTTAGAAATTAAGGGGTTCTGATTTCGTTCGATTGCTTTTATAGCCTCGTCTATCCGTCCTCTCTCACATACTGGCTCAAGGGATATATGGTTGCCTGTTTTGGGATCTGTCCAGAAACAGCCCGGATGCTCTTGGGCGATCGCACCGCTGTAACCCAAAGGCAAAAACCCAATTACGACACCAGAAAGCGAAGTCGCCACACGCAGAAGTTTTAGTCTAGCCATAACACTTGGTTCCTTGAGCTTTTCTAGTGTATTGAGTGCGATCGGCCTACGGCTTTTCTCTTAGAAGCGATCGGCGTCAGGGCTTTGAGAATTCTCTCGAATAGCCTTTCGCTGACAGCTACCGCTTTATCTCAAGCTCATCTTTATCACTCATCCACATACTATAGCGATCGCCCCTAAGCTGAAAAGCGGAAAAAGACGGATCTTTCTAACCTGTCGGTTACAAATCGGAACAAGACGGATCGAGGCGGATAAAGTCGGATATAATAATCGAAGTTTCTCATAGCCCTGCTGATGGACATTCGCGAGGTACTCGAATTTGTAGATCGAGTTGTCTACGATAAGACAGGCAAACGCCTCAATGATTTACAGCGTGGAATTATCGAGGGAACTCTGAAGCGACAAAAGTATGCTGAGATTGCCGATATTTATCGTCTTTCGGAAGGTCACGTTAAGGATAGAGGTTACGAACTTTTGCAAATGTTATCTGATGTTTTTGATGAACCAGTTGATAAACACAATCTTAAATCCGTCTTAGAGCGGAAAGGAAATCTCAATATTACTTTTGGCGATAACAATATCAGCAATATTATGGGTTATATCAATATTTGCTCCGATCGCCCCACTCCTACCTCCAATAAAAGCCAGCCTGCGACTCCTGACTTTCAGCGAGACCAGTATCAAGCCAAGATTGAAATGGTTGGTAAGTTACGCCAATTCGGCTTGAAAGACGAGCAAATAGCAGAGTTGCTGGGGCTTGCTTTGGAGGAAGTTAAGCAGGTAGACTCGGAGGATTAAAAGTAGGGTGCTATAAGAGCGCACCTTCGAGGCCCAGTAATGTAGTGCCCAGCAGGGCTGGTTGATCTTCCAATAAAAAACCCCAGACTGCAAGTCTGAGGCCCGGAGTTCCTGAAAATCGTCACTTGTGACTATTGTCGCCAACTAACACCACAAAATACAAGAGGGGCGCAACCCAGCAGGGCAGATTTTGGCAGACTCAGATTGCTTCCTGACTCGCAAGGCGAAAGCAATTTTTGCTTGATAGCGGACTGAAGTCCGCACTACAAACCTTGCTTATTGCGGTTCGTAGTGCGGACTTCAGTCCGCAAAAAGCTGCGGACTGAAGTCCGCTTTTGCGGACGATCGCCATTTACCATCGCCCTTGATAATTATGCTTTAAGATGGGGGTCTTTCATCGATCGCAATATAAGGAGCACCGTGAGTCCCCGTATAGATTTGAGTCGGGCGATAAATGCGGTTTGTCTCTAACTGTTCCTTCCAGTGGGCCAGCCAACCGGCAACGCGGGCGATCGCAAAAACTGGTGTAAACAAATCAGTCGGAATTCCCATTTTCCGGTAAACCAAACCCGAATAGAAATCTACATTAGCATAAATTCCTTTGTGAGCTAATTTCTCCTCAACGACTTCTTCCAACTTGACAGCAATGTCGTAATAATCATCGCGGCCAAAGTTGTCAAACAACTGTTCCGCTAACCCTTGAAGAATAGTTGCTCTCGGATCTTTCACCTTATAAACTCGGTGTCCGAAGCCCATGATTTTGTCCTTATTTTCAACGCACTTCTCCACAAAAGGCCGCACGTTTTCCACCGAACCAATTTGCTCCAACATCTCAATCACTTCTTCATTCGCTCCCCCATGCAGCGGCCCCGCCAAAGTACCAACTGCTGAAGCAATCACCCCATAAGGATCTGTTAGCGTCGAAGCTGTTACCATTGCCGAAAATGTAGAGGCATTAATGGTATGTTCCGCATGAAGAGTCAGACAAGCATCAAAAATATTAGCCAACAGCGGATCGGGTTCTCGCTCGTTGAGCATATACAGAAAGTTAGCTGAGTAGTTTAAGTCATCCCTCGGCAACAGCGGGTCATTACCCCGCCGCATTTGCTGGAACGCTGCTACCATTGTCGGAATCTTAGCTAGCAGCCGCACTACAGCTTCTCGAATGTATGCTGGATTTGCCAGAGCTCGGCGCGAGTAAAATAAACCTAAGGCCGCTGCTGAAGCTTGCAGAGCATCCATGGGATGTCCTCTTTCGGGAAAGCATTTCATCATGTCGCGGATGCGATATTTGATCCGGCGGTGATAGCGAATTTCATGCTCGAAAGCTTCTAGTTCTTCCTTTGTTGGAAGTACGCCCCAGATTAATAAATATGAAGTTTCCACAAAGGAACTTTTGAGTGCTAGTTCCTCGATGCTAATCCCGCGATATTCCAGCACCCCTTTTTGTCCGTCTACGTAACTAATACTGGACAAGGTGGCGGGAACACCTTCTAAACCTGGTTTGAATTCGCCGACGACCATTGCGATACCGTGTTGTGTGAGTTGAATCTAATCAAATTACATTAGCAGAAAGCAAGATAGTGTCACCGTCTTGACAAATAATCATTCGATCGCGACTGGGGCACTCTTGAGGCTCATCACCTTGGTTTGGCAACCTATCGCGCGATCGCACCGCTAGATATTTTAGCCCCCTAAACTCGGCTTATGCGCCCGAAAATCTGGGTTTAAGAGGGCGATTCGCCGTTTCTAGGAGAGCAAAAACTTGGGCCCCGTCAGCCAGAACATTTGGCTGCGGCCGACTGGGGAGCCGGTTTCCGGGAGAATTAAGCCGATGATACCTGCTTTTTTGACAATCAGCGTGTCGTGCGATCGCCCCCAAAGCAAAGTTTCAGCCCAATTGCCCAAATCTGGTTGGTGTCCCACCAGGGCCAAGCTGCGGTTGCCTGTTTCCTGCCACTGCTTGTACCACCTCAGCCAGTCCCCGATGTCTCCTGAAGGTGCCAGGGGGACGGATTCTTCTATTTTGGAACTCAGACCCGCCCCAAGCAGGATTTGCGCGGTTTGTGCGGCGCGCAGTAGGGGACTGGAAACAATCAGATCGAAGTGAATTTCGAGATCGTACAGCCGATCGGCGATTTTTCGGGTTTTACGATCGCCCTCTTTAGTCAGGGGGCGTTCTGAGTCTGTTTCGTATTCTTCTGGATCGGCTGCGATACCGTGACGGATCAGATATAAATGCACGCTTGGCTGTCCTTTTGATAGCTGTGCGATGGCTACGCCCCGGCCCCGGCCTACGCACGCGATGGGTGAAGTTGGGCGCGATCGACATTTTTCGCCTATTTTACATCTGGCGCCGTCCTCTGGCGCCGTCCTCTGGTTGGCGCCTCGGGGCACAAGCGATCGCGCCCTTGTCGTTTCGCATCGTACAATGCTCGATCGGCGGAGGCGATCAATTCTAACGGCGATGTTTCGCAGCAGGGAACGATGCTAGCAATTCCCATGCTCACAGTCACGATCGAGCTCACATCAGATTGCTCGTGAGGGATTGCCAAATCTCGGATTGCGTCTCGGATCGACTCAGCAACTGCGATCGCCCCTGCAGCATCTGTATTTGGCAGTAGGGCCGCAAATTCTTCGCCCCCATAGCGCACAAACAAATCGGTGCAACGTTTAACCGCGGCTGCTGCGGAGGAAGCGACTTTCACCAAACAAGTATCCCCAGCTTGATGTCCGTAGCGATCGTTATATCGCTTGAAATAATCTACATCCAACATAATCAACGAAAGCTGTTGTTTGCCCTGCATCAGTCGGTGCCATTCCAACTGCAACCGCTCATCAAAACAGCGGCGGTTTGCTACTTGTGTTAACCCATCTGTCGTAGCAATTAATCTTTCTTGTTCGGCGCGGTTTCTGAGTATCTCCTCGGCCAGCTTGCGTTCTGTAATATCAGCAAAAGTCGTCACTACTGCATAGGGTAGAGACTCATTGAGATGGAACAGCGGTTGAGAATTAATCGAAATCCAAGTCAGCGTTTTATCCGGTTTGTGAATGCCCATCACCACATTCGATTGCCCTTGTCCGGTACGCAGCGCGAGCATTGCCGGATGCTGTAGGCCCGGGAACGGTTGGCCATCCTCCCGAACGGTTCGCCAGTCTAAATCTACGGAGGTGCGCCCCATCATTTGCTCGGGGGTCAGCCCGAGAATCCTTTCGGCACTGGCATTACAGGCAGTAATTTGTCCGTCTGCGAGCTGGAGCACGACACCTTCTGTCATGCTGGCAATCACAGAACGGTAGCGTTCCTCGCTCTCCTGCAATTGACTCAGGAGCAGGTTTTTAGCATCAAACTCCTCAGCCAGGTGCAGGCTGCCTGCCAGAAACCCCGCCATTAGTTGTAATGTCTGAATATCTGAGTCGGTAAAGGCTCTTGGTGTAGCTGAAAGCACTTTTAAGACGCCAACCCGATCGTCCTGATAGAACAAGGGAACAGCCACCATTGACCGAACGCCAATGCGCCGCCAGCGAATCATATCTATGCGCGGATCGAGTTCTGTATCGTTGCAGTGCAGGATGGAGCCGGTGATAATACATTGTCCCGAGAGACTTGTGGCTACTTTCAGCCGCAATCCCACGCAGGCCTCGGCGATACCCCGGGCTGCCCGATACACCAATTCCTCGCCTTCGACCATTTCAATCACCACCCCACCGGCACCGCTCAATTTTTGAGTTCGATCGGCAATCACCGCCATCACTGCATCCAGGTTAGGATTGCGGAGGGCGATTTCCTGTTGGGTGGCAATCACCACAGCCAGACGCTGGAACTCTTGTTTTAATGATGCTTCTGCTTGTTTGCGATCGGTGATATCCTTCATAAAGCAGTGATGCCCGATCGATCGACCGCGATCGTCGCAGGCTGTAACCATCACCAACTGTTTGTAAAAGATCGAGCCATCTTTGCGGATACCCCTGACCTCAACCTCCACTCTGCCATCAGCTAGCATTTCTTCACAGGCAGCTAGCAGCATTTCCAAATCTTCTGGATGAACCGTTTTCTCCCAATTCATACCAACCATTTCTTCAGGCTGATAACCCGCTATATTGGCATAGGCTTGATTGACGCTGATATACCTTCCCCAAATATCCACCCGCGAGATGCCATCCACTGCATTAGCAAGAGCTGTACTCATTTCTCTGAGTTCTGTTTCGGCCAATACCAGATCCGTAATATCTTGGGATGTGCCGAACAACCGAACGACTTGTCCCCCTGCATTGAGTTCGGCCTGTCCCCTGCTTTCGGTATAGCGGATAGAACCATTCCCCGGCCAGATTTTGAGCCGCAATCGATAGGGTTCTCCGCGAGTCAGCGCTCGTTGAACTACCAGGTGTAGCTGTTCGGCACTTTCGGGATGGTAAAGCCGCAGGTTTTCTTCATAGGTAGGTTCGCCCAGTGCCCTGGATCGTCCCAAAATCTCGAACAGTTCGGGAGACCAGGTAATTTTACCCGTAATTACGTCAAATTCCCAGTTACCGATGTGGGCAACCCGCTGGGCTTCAGACAACCGGGTTTCACTTTGTTGCAGGGCTGTTTCTGTCTCCTGCCGGTCGGTAATATCCTTTTCGTTCACCAGCAACATCAAGTTGCCTGTTACCGGGTCGTTGATACACCGCACGTCCATCCCGTGCCACCGAATCCCCGCCAGAGTCATCACTTGAGCCTCCGCGCTAAACACCTCGCCGGACTTGAGAACTGCCATTGCTCGCTCTCCTACCGGAGGGTCAACAAAGTGCCTCAGAAAAACATTATCTGTCGCAGAGCGAGGGTGCAGCGCATCTCCGTAACAGCGCAAGGCCGCGGGGTTTTGCAGCAGCGGCACGCCTTCGAGAGTGTACAGCGAAACCATCAGCGTGGTGTGCCGCAGTGCCTCGATCGATCGCAGGGTTTCCGGCTCGATTTGATGAGTTTCCAGCCTAGCCTCCACCAGCATCGCCAAACGCCCGCTGTCAATCCTAATGCCCGAGCACCGACAGCGCACAGAAACAGGCAAACCACCCGGGTAAAACGTCCACTGCTCCGACAAGGTTTTGCCTTGCTCAAACTGTTGCAGATAGCTCTGCAAGCGAATCCGAGTAGACTCCGACACATCGCTAAAGTTGCGGCGATCGAGTTCTTCCCGCGTCGAAGCATTCCACAGGTACAAGGATGCTTGGTTGGCCCACCACATTTGCAAATGCTCGATATCAAATATCCAGATCGGGTTTTGCAACAAGTCAAAGGCTCTGAGGTGGACAATATCCCCGATCGGGGAATAGGCAAACTCTGGTTGCAGGCAATTGTGATGGTTGACTCTTGGCGCGCTTGAAGTATTCCGATCGGTTCGATCCGGCGCTGTTTCCAGTTGGAGCGGTTGATTTGGCGCTAGTACCGGGTGCTGAGATTCCAGTTGCCGCATCCTCAAGCCGAGCTGCACTGCAACGTGTTGCAGGATCTGAACCTCCAGAGGTTCCCACTGACGCGGACTGCTACATTGATGAGCAATCAACAGTCCCCAAAGCTTGGGAGATTGCTGCTGTTTGCCATCTAGCAAAATTGGTACAACTAAGTTGGCCTGCACTTGGATGCGCGAGAGCAATTCGACATAACAAGCTTGAAGATGACCGCTGTGAATATCACAAATGCTGCTGGTTTGTCCCCGGCTGTAACGCTCTAACCAGGTTGTTTCAAAGCATGGGTCATAAATCAGTTGTCCCAGGATGCGCGGCCACTCGGCACCAACGGATTCAGCCAATACTACACTATCCCCATGCTGTAGGAAGCGATAAATAATTACGCGATCGGTTTGCAGCAGCAGCCTGGTTTCTTCTACCGCACACTGCAATATTCTCTCCCGATCCCCAAACTCGTTGATTTGACGTGCGATTTCTGAAAGTTTTTTTATGATTTTCTCTAACGACCAAGAGAAAGCCTGTTTTGTAGACATCTCCACGTTCCTTTTTTTGTTAATCCAATTTATACTATTCTAACCTGCCCTACATCAATATAATTGTTTGTTTCAACTCGTAGCAACAGATTTTTGAGTTGAGCAAGGACAACCCAAAAATAGTGTCCCCAAACAATTATGAAATTATATTAGTTGAGTTCCAGGTTGAGTAAGTAATTTATATATTTGGGTTGGCTACTTGCTGATTGTAGAGTTTTTTGATGGCAAACTCTCTCAAATATTATACAACTCGCTCGATATATTACAACTTGCCGAAATTTGTGATTTTATCTTAAACCGCTCCTTAACGCTCCTTAACGCAGAGGCATTTCCTGTTAGGGAGAGCTAATGCTGGCAATTAAAGTCTATTCTGCACTAATAATATTATGTGGATCTCTTCCCTAAAAAATGTTTTTAGTGAGGACTTTAGTCCTCATTCAGAGGACTAAAGTCCTCACTAAAAACTAATTTTATTGGCAATCTGCTGTGCATTTAAATTGTAGATTTTCGCTGAAATCTCAAAAAATATTTCCCTCTCTACCAGTCTCAGACCAGAGATAATCTAGATGCAATACAGGTTACTATGCTGTACTGCTCTTGCCTCCTTAACGATCGTAAACTGGATTATCGGTAGGACTAATTAAATTCAGCAACTTTTGCTTGATCTGAGCGTCGAATACTTCCCATTTCAGCTTCGCATAGGTGCTGTTCTCATTGCCGCCGGAAAGAAATCCTACCGGAATTTCAAAACCGCCGGCTTGACTTCTGCCACCGCCAAAAAAGCGTCCTTGAGCATCTTGACCGAAGGCTTCTTTAATAAATTCGTCGGGATCGAGAGTCAGTTTATTAGTTCTGAGTGAGCCGATTACTACTTCAATTTCTTCGTCTTTGTCATGCACAATTCCGTAGACAACGGCTGTATGTACGTTCTCTTCTGTTACTAAAAAGTCCGCTGCTTGGGGAATGGAATCGCGATCGTCATAACGGAGGTAGCCAATGCCGGCGATCGAGAAATTGTTCTGCACGGTGCGGTGTTTGAGCGATCGCTCGATCGCATCCATCACCCATTTAGAACGAGACGACTGCAACACCGCATTCAGCAACTGCGGGTCATAAAATCGGCTCAAATAAGCCGCAGCTAAAAAGTCCTCCTCCTCTGCTTGTCTGAGGGCATTCGTATCAGATCGCAAACCGTGCATCAAAGCCGTAGCGCACTTGACGTGCAGGCTGATACTGCTGTCGAGAGTTAGCAGTCCCGCCTGCAAATACTCCGTCAAAATCGTGGCTGTAGCGCGGATTTGAGGGCGCAAATCCGTAAATTCTGCGTTCATTTCCCCCTGCAAATTGTGGTGGTCGATAACTGCTGCGATCGCAACTCCCGCCCCTAAAATAAACTCAGTTAAATTACAAGTCGTGCCTTGGTTGTCGATAAAAACGCAGCCCCCAAATGCCGACAAATCCTTCGTTTTTGTCGTTTCCAGCGTCCAGCGCTGCAACGGCAACCCTGTCAATTTAACTAAGGCAATATTTTCTTGGTGGCTGAGGGCGCCGGCGTAGATCGTATCGCATTGGATATCGTACTGTTCGGCGATTAATTTGTAAGCCCAAGCGCTCGAAAGTGCGTCGGGGTCTGGAAAATCTTGCAATAATATTAACTGGCGATCGCCTTTGTGCCGATCGAACATTTGGCGCAATTGCTCGATTTTGCGATCGGGCAATTCCCCGCGCAGACTGGCGCGATCGTCTTGGGAAGCAACTTCGGCTTTGCTGCGCCGTTTCCCAGGTGCACTCGCGGATGGTACAACCTCAGCTACGCGGTGGTCAAATACTTCATCTGAATTGGTAGGGGGATGGTCTTTCATTGTTAAAAATTAACCATTTATTTAATTTAGGACTTACGGACGAGCGGCCAGAAACCGGGTTTTTGGAGAAAATTATGCACTGTAGTCCATAGATTAGGCAAAAACCCGGTTTCTTTGATTTTGGCGCGCAAGTCCTGTAATTCTTTCAGTATTTGCACACCAAAAGCAATTAACCCGGTTTCTTTGTAGATGCCGCGCTGTCAAACCGAATATTTCCGAAGAGAAACCGGAGTTAATACCATTTTTCTGACCTATATGCTATGGATGAAGTCTTAGCCCCCCCGAAATCGCGGGGGGGTTGGGGGGGTAATATTTAGCGCTACTTTATGAAAACTTAACTTTTCAACTCAAAACTATGGGCCCGGCACACTCATGGCGCCACGGCTACAACTGAGAACTTCCGCAAAAAACCCCCGCGCTTGCTTGCGACAGGGGTTTCAAAGGCCGATTACATATTTTTGCCATTCTTGGTGCATACCACTCTTAACGTGTCTAGTCACTTCAAAATAAAGACCGCTGTGAGGTTTCCTGGGCGGGTAGCGCAGCAGCATTCCCGCTTCTTTCGGAGTGCGACTGCCTTTATTGACATTGCAGCGCACGCAGGCGGTAGCGAGGTTTTCCCAAGTTTCGCCTCCCCCGCGCGATCGAGGAATCACGTGATCCAGGGTTAAATCGTCGCCCGTATAGCCACAGTATTGACAAGAGTGGGCGTCCCGGTGCAAGATGTTCCGGCGGGTAAGCGGAATATCCTTATAGGGAACTCGGACGTAATGCCGCAGTCGAATCACAGTTGGTAGCGGGAAGTTTGGCGCAATAAATTTCCCGTTATGTTCTACCTGTTCTGCTTTTCCTTTCAGCAACAAAACTACCGCTCTTCGCCAACTGGTGATGTTGAGCGGTTCGTAGGAGGCATTCAGCACCAGAACATTGCCCATTGTTGATTATTAAAGAGAAGATTTTTATTGATGCTAACACAGGTTCCCATTTAGGGGGGCGAACTCACCAAGGGCAAGGCGATCGCAAAAAACGGCTAAAAACCTTACCTTTACCCCATACCTTCGCCCCCGATCCCCTGCGGCTGCACCTATTTTTTGCCACAGCGTTTGTCAGCGAGGGATTTTCCCTAGGTTTTGGTCTGCTGGATAATGGCAGTATGGGCGATCGTCTCCGTTGATGAGCCTCCCCTAGGGGCGGGCAACGCTTACGGCAAAACTTTACAGAATAAATTTTATTTTTTTTCCTAAATGCCTAATCTTCCCGGCAAGCAGCAGCCTAACTTTTTAGAGTATTAGTAACCTTAAATTAAAAAGCTTATCACGGCCCATGAAATTTCGGCTCTTCAAGTCAGTTTTTAGTGCGTCAATTATTGCCCTTGCAGCTCCGATTTTAGCAAACAGTCCAGCCTTTGCCCAAACGCCCTCATTTTTCTGTGGTGCTGCTGGCGGCAAGCCGGCCACAATTGCTGTCCAACAAGGCAAAAATATTCCTGTTATTCTGTGGGTAGCTGATAACTATTTCAATGAATCAGGAGAAGACGCCATTACTCGCTGCACCCGAGTCTCGGGAATTCTCAATAACTCGCAACCCCAAGGAAGCTGGGACAATATAGTCACAGCAGGTGCATCTCCCAGCGGTCAACTAATTATTTGTGCAGCCAATCCTCAAGACGGTTCCTGTAGATTATTATATCAAGTCCCCAAAGGGCAAAATCCCGAACAAGCCCGACAAGAACTCTTAAGAAGAGTCAAAACTCCTAATGTAAGTGTTTCCCCTGTCAAAGTAAATTGATATTCATAAGTTACCCAACCCGTAATTCAGGTTTGTAGTGAGGACTTTAGTCCTCTGATTGGAAAGGGAAGGACTAAAGTCCTCACTAGGAACTAATTGGTAGGTTTGTAGTGAGGACTTTAGTCCT
>NZ_JAEQCI010000141.1:0-12824 GCF_020738565.1 Microcoleus sp. PH2017_12_PCY_D_A
GTTTGTGCATCATTACAATGCTAATTTACAACTCTAAATGCCTACTTTTCTTTGACGTGAGTTTTATTCTCTCGATCCTTTCCTTCAGGGCACTACCGAATGGGCGATAATGTAAAAACACATTCTGCTGAAGGCTTCTGTGGTACTTTTGGTAAAGAGCTAGAGAAGGAGTTAGTTAGGAATTTTAAATTCATCAAAGTTCAATACCTTCATATTAACAATGAAGGTCTTGGACAAACCTATCCTAGATATCATGGCTTAAAGGAAGGCTGGGTTCATATTGAATGTGGTCCTAACTCAGCAGAATCTGCTAATATTGTAGAGGGTCAAGGTATTCAATTTTCAAATTTTTTCTATAAAACAGGGGTGAAGCTTTTATTAAAACAGAGCTTGGCTACTGCTTTGAACTTACGAAATAAAGAGTTAAGTAACATTAAAGTTGGTGCTGTTGTAGGAACTACGACATTAAATGTGTTGCCTGGTATATTTCCGAATAATATTCATCCATATCGAAATAGAGATGCAGCTTTAAAGGCTCTTGAAAGGTCTGAAATAGAGGCATTTGCTAGTGATTCACTTATTGTGAAGAATCTTCTTGAAAACGGAGTTAATAAATATCAACAGGAAAATAAAAAAGCATATAAATATTCTGGATATACTATTTATCCAACTGATTCTTCATATTTAACTCTCGATCCAACAGAAGAGTATGTTATGGCAGTTAAGAAAGATACGATATTTTCTAAGGAACTACTTAAGACAATTAATAAAACATTGAAGACACCAGAAATATGTCAAGCTCAAGCAAAGTTAAAAAAAGATGAAGGTGTAGAAGTTATTCCATGTAAACCTTCTTTAATAAATAAGATTAAGGAACGAATTTTTTTGATTTTGTTGGGTGTACTTATTGAAATATTAGGTGCATTTATTGTAATACTTGCTACAAGTAGATTGAAAAATAGTCATCAAAGAAGTTCTGCATTAAAATTAGGCATAATAGTATGTGTATTCGGAGTCATAATACTAATTTCAACTATCCTGGGTTTGTAGGTTATAATATATGAAAATCTGCATCAAGGGTAACAACCACACGTTCCTCTTATCCGGCTTTCTGGATGATTTCGACATCTTCGGCTTGAGACATACCAATTTCACCCACATGGATGGTGTCGATACCTGCATCACGTAATAATGCTGCCGTAGAAAGTGGTAATCCCTGGTCAAGCAACAGATTCATAATGATTTGGTAGCTCAATGATGCGATCGTCAAGATAAGAGGATACAAAAATTAGAGCTTGTCGGATATCTTCATCCTCTAGTTCTGGAAACTCTTGATGTAGTTCTGCTCGATCGGGATAAGTTGCTAGCAGCTCGATTACCCGACGAACAGTCAGCCGAAGATCGCGAATACATGGTTGCCCATTCATTCGCTTGGGATTGCTTGTAATACGATCTATTTTCATTGCTCCTAATCTCAACTCTTACTTATTATTTTATATCTCATCTTGCCAGTTCGGAAACTTAGACTGATAAATTCTCGCTTGCCTTGGGTGAAATCGCAAATCAAAATCAAGTGCGGTACAAGACATGATATAATCTAAAATACTGCAAATTGCTAGTGAATGTCAAAAGCTAAGTAGATAATTTTATATACTCATGACTATTTTTACTCTGCGATCGATCAAAAAAGACTTCGGCATCAAGGAACTCTTGACAAATGCCAGTTTCAGCCTGGATGAAGGCGATAAAGTCGGACTCATCGGCACCAACGGTTCCGGGAAATCAACGCTGCTGAAAATGATTGCGGGCTTGGAGTCGATCGACTCTGGCGATCGCTGGGTCAATCCAGGGTCTACAATAGTCTATCTCCCGCAACAGCCGGATTTAGACGAAAATCATACGGTTTTAGAGCAAGTATTTGCCGACAGCGGCGAACAAATGGCTTTGGTGCGGGAATATGAAGAAATTTCAGATCAATTGTCCCACGGTAAAGGCGATACCGACAAGTTGATGGCGCGTTTGTCAACCGTGTCGGCGCGCATAGACGAGGTGGGCGCGTGGGATTTGGAAACCAAGGCGAAATTGATTTTGACGAAGCTGGGAATTGAGGATTTTCATGCCAAAATTGGCGATTTGTCCGGTGGCTACCGCAAGCGAATTGCCTTAGCAACGGCGCTGTTGTCGGAACCAGACGTGTTGTTGATGGACGAACCGACAAACCACTTGGATGCGCTGTCTGTGGAGTGGTTGCAGAACTATTTGAACGGCTATCGCGGTGCACTGTTGCTGATTACGCACGATCGCTATTTTCTCGATCGCGTTACCAATCGCATCTTGGAGATCGATCGCGCCGACCTATACAATTATGCTGGCAATTACGCTTATTATTTGGAGAAAAAAGCCCTAGCGGAAGAATCCGCCGCCAGCACTCAGCGCAAACACGCGGGAGTATTGCGGCGCGAGTTGGAATGGCTCAAAAAAGGGCCGAAAGCGCGCAGTACCAAGCAAAAAGCTCGGATCGATCGCATTAAAGATATGCGCGCAGAGGAGTTTAAAACAGCCAACGGCAAAGTCGAGATTGCTACAGCGGGCCGCCGAATTGGCAAGAAAGTCATTGAGTTGTTGAATATTCGTAAAGCCTATGGCGATCGCACTTTAATTAAAGATTTTACCTACAATTTCACTCCCGAAGACCGGATTGGAATTATTGGTAGCAACGGCGCTGGAAAATCGACGCTGATGGATATCATTACCGGGCGCATTCAGCCGGATTCCGGTACTGTGGAAATTGGCACAACCATTCATATCGGTTATTTTGACCAGCATTCAGAAGATTTGACACCAAATGAAGACCAGCGGGTGATTGAATACCTCAAAAGTGTGGCGGAATTGGTGCAAACGGCGGATGGGGAAATCATTACCGCTTCTCAAATGCTGGAAAAGTTTCTGTTTCCGCCCAACCAACAGTATGCACCGATTAACAAGCTTTCCGGCGGTGAAAAGCGCCGCTTATTTCTGCTGAAAGTGCTGATGAGCGCGCCTAATTTGTTGATTCTCGACGAACCCACAAACGACCTGGACGTGCAGACTCTGGCGGTTTTGGAGGACTATCTCGAAGACTTTAACGGCTGCGTAATTGTAGTTTCGCACGATCGCTATTTTCTCGATCGGACGATCGACATGGTGTTCGCCCTAGAACCCGGTGGCAATTTGCGCTTGTATCCCGGCAATTACTCGGTATATTTGGATTACAAAAAAGCCGAAGAAGCCAAGGAAATCAAAGGACAAAAAGACAAAGAAAAAGTTACGCCTCCCCCAGAATCCAACAATTCTAAAGCCAAAAATCCGGCAAAATCGACCAAAGTTTCGTTCAATGAGAAGCGGGAATACGAACAATTAGAGACTAAAATTCCGCAGATGGAAGCCGAGAAAGCAGAGATTGAGAAAATTTTGTACAACAATGCTCCGACTGGGTTTGCGGAGGTGAAGAAGTTGTCCGATCGTTTGGCTCAATTGACGCAGGAAATTGATACTGCGACTGAGCGCTGGTTGGAGTTAGCCGAACGAGTCGGTTAAGATCATTTTAAATTTTAGATTCGAGATTTTGGCGGAGCGTAACTTTAATAAGTTATCATCCGCCAAAATTAACTAATTTTTACTATTGTTTCGATGCCTTGAGAATTATCTGAATAACTCGATAAACGTGGGAACCGGGCGTCGGCGGCCAGTGCTGTTGATGATCGGGATGTAAATTATTGGCACGTTGAACAGCATCCTCAATATAGTCCTTAAACGAATCTAAATCAAGATTGCTCTTGTTATAACTCCCCAACTTATGGCGCAACCTTGCTTCAACATCTTTGCAGTTTGTATCATTAGGATCTAAGTCATCAAAATGTAAATATAACCAAGCCTCAAAACAAGGATTACTAATACCTAGTTGATAATTTTTCTGTTTGGCTTCACGGCAGATTGCACTGATATTTTTTACTCCCCATCGATCCACATCAAATATTAGCCATAGAGTATCCTCTGGAGTCATATTATATTTTTGTGCAAATTCATCTAATCGCTCCAAAACATATTGAGGGGCAGACTTATTATCTTCGCCCGTTGGCAATATTTCTATCTTGATACGAGAGTTACGAAACATCGAGAAATATTGCTTTTCAGTTTCCCTACCCTCTGTAGCAATAACAAAAAGTGTGGCATCTCGATTATTGTACTGACGATCTAGGAGCTTGGTTCGATTGCGTTTTTTCATGTTTGCTATCATGTTTGTCAGATGACTCTGTTTCACAATCGAGCCATCCTAAACTACGGATATCTCCAAAGAATGGAATAGCTCCAAATCTACCATTTAAATAGCCTTTTTCGATTTGAACATCTGGTCTAATTTTAAACTCTGCTAGCGAACAAATATGTGATGCACCTTGCTCATTTTTTTCAACAAACCAGATTTCGTCTCTCCGCATAATATCTAAGTCGAGAAGATTGGTATCATGAGTTGTAAATATTAGTTGGCTCTGACTATTTTTTTGTCTGCAATTCAAAGCTACTTCTATAAATCTTCGTGAGAGAAGAGGATGAAGACGGCGGTCTAACTCATCCAGTAAAATCACTATTTCAGGATTTTCTTGCAAAGCAAATAGTGCCGGAATTAAGTTGATTAAACGCTGCGTACCTTCAGATTCTTCTTCCATTGAAAAATCTACAAGATGACCGTTCTCATGACGGTGTTGAGTCCTGAGTTGAATGAGGCTTAGCTTACCTTCTACTCCATATTTGAGGAAATATCGTTGACCTGTGAGATTTTCAAGCATTGCAATAGAATTTTCATTAGCATCAGCAAATTTTTGAATAATTTTATCCTTGATACTATCTGGCATACCTGGGAAATGGCGCTCAAAGTCCAAGTCAACTTCTTCTTTTCCTATAGAATCAATACCAGTGCCTGCAAATTTCAAAAAGCTACTTATAAATTTAGTAAATTGTTCGTTATTTAAAATAGTAAATTCTAAAGCTTCATAGTGAGATTCGGCTGGGATAATAACTAGGACATCTTTGAACCAATCCACAACAGGCTTTACACTCTGAACATTCCGATCGACAGCTTCTGTTAAGAAAAGTTGATTTGGACGTGTTCCCTGTGCAATAAAGTCGAGAAACTGTTCTTGTTTTTTGCTCCGGCCTTTGAGGGCAGAGCCATACTCTACTTTAGTTTCTTTTTTTTCGGAAGTTATGCGTTCAAAAAATGGTATTTCCCGTTTCTTTCCAGCGGGGGTTATGTAAAGCCATTCTTCGATAATTTGAGTAGCATTTAACTTAAATCCATAGGAATAAAGATTCCCTTGATGGGTAAAAATAAATTCAAATTTGCTGGGCTTTTTAAGGTTATTACCTAATTTAAATGGAGTCACTAGAATAGCCTGACTGCTACGTGTTCCTTCTACAATCAAATCCTTGGCGAAATCAATTGCTTTAATCAGGTTAGATTTGCCGGCTGCATTGGCGCCATAAATAGCAGAGATAGGCAAAAGTGACCTTCCCTTACCTGCTGTATCTACAGCCAGATGATCTGCATGATTTTGGTCACTGCTAACAGCTACCATACTAAACGTTGTTTCTTCTCTGAAGGACAGGAAGTTCTCTATGGTTACTTGGACTAACATAGCTATTCCACTGACTTAGGGGGTTTGATGATGGTTACTATAACAATTTACTCAATAGTGCCACAAAATCTGAGTTAGGGAGATTTTTACTCCTAAATCGTTGTTTTGTGTAACAAATTTATAGCTGATGGATGATTGGTACACACTCAAACTCAAAAAAATGGAAGAGTTTGTTTTGACTTGTGAGTCGATCGCCCGGATGTCACTTCCTTACGCGCGATCGCACGCCCAATCCCTACTCCGCGGCCACAGACGGGCGATCGCACTTGTGTGTAGTGTTGAATAAGTGTGGAATAAGTGCGATCGACTCTACCATAAAATCACCTGCGGCTGTCAGCTACTGCAAAAACTGAGCCATTTGATAAGCCATAACTGCTGCATCAGCGGTGACGATTGTCAAGTCATGCCGTAAAGCTTGACAAATAAGTAAACGTTCAAATGGATCGCGGTGTAGAGATGGCAACTGAATTAATTGAGCAACACTTATTTCGTCAACAGCGAGACTTTCAATTCTGTGTAATTCGCGTTGCTTGGGTAAATAGACTTCCGGGGATTCTGGTAGTGGCAGTTTACCGAGTTGATATTTAATGATGCACTCCCATAAAGAAACAACACTCAAGTAAACATCGTTGTCAGAGTCTTGAATGTTATCCCGAAATCTTGTTGATAGTTGAGTGCTACCGCTGATAAACCACAGAAAAATGTGGGTCTCTAACAAGAGTTTCATTATATTTTCAATTGCCCTCAAAGTCGCGCAGAATCTCTTCAGGTAATGGCTCATTAAAATCCGGCGGTACAGTAAACTCCCCCGCACAAAGCCCAAAAGGACGGAGTTCTTTGTGCTTTTGGGAAAGTGCTTGCTGATTTCTCCGAGCTTTTGCAAACAGCAGAAAATCTAAAAGTTCCTCAATCATAAAATCGGGAGCTTGTACAATTTCTTGCATCAGTATTTCTCGGGCGCTCATAGTTTTATTTCTGGTTTTTGCTGCTCAGTCAGTTGTTGAAAATCGAGAATTAACCTTCTACATTTTAACTCAGTCGATCGCCCGGATGTCACTTCCTCGCGCGCCCGTGCTTGGGTGCAATCTGGGATAGGGCGCAAGTGCGATCGACCGATCGCTCCTTCGCACAACTACAAACATTATAATTGCGCCGCCAGAACTTTTTGCTGCACCGGTAGCTCAATCAAAAATTCTGTCCCCTGTCCAGATTCCGAAACGCATTTCAAACGTCCGCGATGTTTTTCTACAACAATCTGATAGCTAATCGACAATCCTAGCCCCGTGCCTTGTCCGACGGGTTTTGTGGTAAAAAATGGGTCGAAGATGCGTTCCTGAGTCGATGGGGATATGCCAGTGCCATTATCTTTAATCCCAATCTTAACCCATTGGGAGTCTATACTTTCAGTGGCGATCGCGATCGTCGGCGTAAAACCCTGATTCCCCTGAGCTTGACCGATCAAAGCATCAATTGCGTTGTTCAGGATATTCATCAACACCTGATTGAGTTGGCCTGCGTAGCATTCCACCCTCGGCAAGATGCCGTAGCGCTTCACAATCTGAATCTGCGGGCCGGCTTTGCGATTGAGCCGGCTTTGCAAAATGATCAGAGTGCTGTCAATTCCTTCATGAATATTCACAGCCTTCATATCTGACTCATCAAGACGCGAAAAGTTACGCAGCGTCAGCACAATCTCTCGGATGCGATCGGCACCCATTTTCATGGAACTCAACAATTTAGGCAAGTCTTCGATCAGGAAATCCAGCTCAATTTCCTCTGTTAAGTCTTGAATCTGCGGATTAGTATCGGTATATTCCTGTCGGTACAGTTCGATTAACTTTAAAAGCGCTTGAGAGTGTTCCGCGGCATGATTGATATTGCCGTAAATAAAGCTGACTGGATTGTTGATTTCGTGAGCGACTCCAGCCACCAGTTGTCCCAGACTTGACATTTTTTCGGTTTGAATCAGTTGTGCTTGAGCGTTTTTCAAATCTTGCAGCGTTCGCTCCAAAGTCATTTTTTGCTGTTGCAGAGACGTAATTAGTTGAGTATTCTCAACTTCCGATTGTCGCAGCGCAATTTCAGCTTGCTGGCGTTCGGCAATTTCAACTTGAAGTATTTCATTAGTTTCTGTTAAAGTGAGCGTGCGTTCTGCCACTCGCATTTCCAGCGTTTCATTTGCCACTTTTAGCTTAATTTCTGATTGTTCTCGCTCAAGTAAAATAGCAGACAAAAGTAGCGTTGAAACTGCAACAACTCCCAGAAAAGTTTGTAGCAATATTAATGACTCGTTCAAGGATGCGCGCAGGAAAGAACTCGTGCCATTCACCGTACCCCACAGCGCCAAACTCGATACTAAGACAATCGCCAAAGTTGCACCGTGCTGTCCAAACCGAAAAGCCGCCCACCACAGGCAAGGCAGCATCATATATTGTACGGGATAGTTATCCCAAAAAGCAAGTTTTCCAGTACCCATCAACAGGCTCAAAAGCAGCATTGCTTCCAGCCATTTCTGGCGCGGCCAGGGCATCGGGGGTACTCGCTGCCAAACCAGAAACAAAGGCAAAAATACTAAAACACTAATTGCATTTCCCGTCCACAAAGTCAACCACATAAACCCGTAATTAGTCCATTGGGAAATTCCCCCGAAGCAGATAGTTGTCACTCCCATCGTGGCATTTAATCCGGTGCATATAGCAACAATTAGCACAAATCTTAGTACCGAGTTAGCGGAAGCAAAAGGTGATGAATTCGGGATAAAGCGCCGGATAAGTCTACTTCCTAAGCCCGCCTCTCCCGGGGCTCCTAAGGAGCAAATCGAGCAGACGAGTATCGATATATAAAGGTTGTGAGTCCCTTCAGAGTAGCCGGGAATTGCAGCTATAAAATCAGTCAGCCAAATCACGGGGGAAATTTTTAATCCTCCCCAAAGGATCGCACTCCAAGCGATCGCGGAAGGGAACCAAACGGCTGTAAGGCCGGGTGGAATCGGCAGGGCTACTGCCATGCCCAGTTTGGCAGCACCGTAGTAAATTATGGCGATCGCGCTGACAATGGCCAACCACTTTAATCTGCTGGCAAAAGTTAAATTTTGCGTTTGGCGAGCTAAGTATTTTCTCGGATGTAGTTTCATGTTTCCCAAATAATAATATAAAATTCGTGCTAAATTTGGCTAGTATTATCCCTGATAGCACTCAAATGAATTGGGAAAGCGATATTTTTTTCAAAACATTGTTAGGTGCAATATACTTACGTATATCGGTGATGATTCGGACAAATTTTATTCTAGCGAGTACAGACAGTTGCAAAACAGTTCGCAGTAGATTGATCGGTGTCATGCTTGGTATTCTGTTGGATCGAAAAGTCTCAATTACACCTTACTCGATCCCTGGCATAGGCGTGAAAAATGGGTAGGTTAGAGCAGCGTGCAAAGTGTTTCGATTTGTGACGAACAGTTGGTGTTGTCGCAGTTTGATTCCCTGCAATTTGAGAACAGCTTCAGGCACAATCCTCTTTAATAGATGCAACAGATGCTCGATTTCTTACGGGATAGCTGCGCCGCGCTTACTTGTGCTTGCTCCTTTGCTCCTGGGAGTTCATTAAGTTAAGGGGAGATGCGCGATCGATCGATAAATTAATATATCATCTAAAATAGCTTTGAGATTGCGGCGCAGTTTGCGAAGTTCCACCAGGTTGCTTTGCGATTGGAAAGCAAGACTTGCGCGACTCGCAACTCTGGGGGTTAAGTATTCAAGAGTTGACAACTCTAGTCGATTGATGATTTGAAATTTAACTCTCTTGTTCACAAAAGAAGCTCTTATTTTTAGACATCAAACAGAGAGCAGAGCATGGCGTCACTGGTTAGCTGTTAACTCGCCCTGCTCGGGCGCCGGTTGACCTTTGAATTTCAAAGCCGGTATCCGCCTGGGAATTGCATCCGTGGAATCAATCCCAAATCTTCAACGCTCATCCTTGCGTCCCCCGGATTGCATCTGTGGGGTCAATCCCAAATCTCTCATTCTTCAATTCTTTAATCGAATGACGGGGAGTTGATTTATCGATCGCGCGCCAGACCATCGTCCGCTCTTTCGTGGCGATCGCACAGCACTCAATGCCTGTTGACAAACAACTAAATTTATGATAGGAAATTATCTCTGGGAATTGTTAAAAAAATCTCCTGCAAAAAATGAAGAAGGCGATCGAGCATCAGAAACTTTAATCGTAAATTGTGTTTGAGGCGATCGCACCAAATTAAACAATCAAGAACGCATCCAGCGGATTTCTTAACGTCATTGCGTGATTTGGGCTGAATTCGGGAAAGCAGAAACCGAGTTGTTTAGCGCATCCTGTGTCTGCGACTCATAAAAAAATCATTTTAGCCCGAGGAGTACCGTTTGACGAACAAAAATCAACCAGCAGCTAAAGTGATGGCGGGCTTGGTGAGCTTAGCCTTAACTGTGGCTGTGGCGCTGTCGAATTATTCCCCAGTCGCCGCTCAAAATATTCCCAGCAATTCTCCGGTACAACAGCCAACAACCGCAGCAACACAACCAGCAGCCAAACCCGCAGAAACTCGCAAACCTTCTCTGAAAAGCCCCCCAATTGCTGACAAGCCCACTGAAGTTTCCCTAGGTTTCTGGCTGAACAACCTCGGTCGCATCAATCAAACAGATGAGACTTTTGATGTCAGCGGTTTTTTGTACGCAACGCCGGCAAGACCAACAGCATTTGACCCGAATGTAGTTGGCGACAAAGTTGTTAGCTACACTCCCGAACAAATCTGGGAATCAGCTTTAACAATTTTTAACTCTCAGTCAGCCACCAAAAGAGGTACGGTGCAATTAAATGCAAAACCCGACGGGACTGTCACTTATTTAGAAATGGTTAGCGCAACTGTATCGTCGGAATTTGATTTTAGAAAGTTTCCCTTTGACCAAAGAACTGGGATACAAGCCCCGTCCTTATAGGACGGCTTTAATTTTCCTGATTCTATTAGCATATTCTAATCTAATATAATAGAGCAAGTAAATAGTCAGCAAAAATGAAAGCAAGGTATCGCTACAGATTCTATCCAACCAGCCAACAAAAACAAAGCCTAGCTCAGTTGTTTGGTTGCGTGCGAACGGTGTGGAACGATGCTTTAGCCCTCTGCAAACAATCCGAGAAAAAACCCAAGTCCGCAGAGCTTCAGAAAATAGTAATCACTCAGGCAAAAAAGACTGAAGAAAAAGCTTGGTTGGGCGAAGTTTCAAACATTCCGTTACAACAGTCTATTGCAGATCTAGAAGTAGCATTTAAGAACTTTTTCAATTCCTGCAATGGCCGCATGAAAGGTCGTAAAGTTGGCTATCCTAAGTTCAAAAAGAGAACCAACAGTCAGTCAGCGCGTTTTTGAATTGGAGGCTTTTCAATCAAAGGAGATGGCGTTTATCTAGCAAAAATAGGAATTGTTAAACCAATTTGGTCGAAAGAACTACCATCGCCCCCTAGCTCCGTCACAGTAATTAAAGATTGTGCGAACCGCTATTTCTTAAGCTTTGTTGTACAAGTCGAGCCAGTTCAAATTGAGGCTAAGAATCCAAGTATCGGCATCGATCTGGGGATTAAAGTGCGATTCGTTGGCTAGAAACCATTCCTAACAGGATTAGGGGGATTAGCCGCAAGGTGATGAACCTTTACAACGGAATGACCATGTAAGTGAGAGTCAGTACCCTAGAACACTCAAACCTTATCCCGCAGGTGCAGCGGTGACAGCACTTCCCCCAGGTTTGCGACTAGCCATCAAAGCCTGAAGCGGGGATGAAAGGTGTCAATACTGGAAGCCTAATCCGGTATCCATCGAGCAAAGTACCTATGAGTAAAAGCCTCGGCTTGAAAATGCGTCTGAATCGTCGTTACTAGAAACCAGCGAAATAAGGCTTAACGCGCTGGAGCCAAAAGGCAAAGGATAAGGAATTGGCAAGATTTGATTTGACCAATAAGCACTTCCTATAAACCCGGCGAATAGCATTGCTCTAAAGGTACGCAGAATGGTCATTCGGAACGAAGTAACCTCTCGCTTGCTCTCTCGAAGGTCGAATATCGAGAGTAAGTGCTAACCAGATGCAGCGAGTAGGAGAGATTGAGTCAAAAGCGAAAGCTTGGAGTAATACCCAAGATATGCAGACAGACTTACGATGAATTTGGAAGGTAAAGTCTCAAGTAGTGAGTACAAATGTCTAAAACACTGAGCAATCAGATGGTGGAATGGCACTCAATTAAATGGCGCAAGCTAGAAAGGCGAGTGTATAAGCTCCAAAAGCGAATTTACCAAGCCTCTAATCGTGGCGATGTGAAAGCAGTTCGTAAACTCCAAAAGACGTTGATGAAGTCTTGGTCAGCAAGAGCTTTATCGGTTCGTAGAGTTACCCAGGACAACACTGGCAAGAAAACGGCAGGAGTGGATGGACTAAAATCCTTGTCCCCAGCAGCACGTTTGAAGCTAGTCAGCAATCTAAAACTGGGGTCAAAGGTTAGTCCAACTAGGCGAGTATGGATTCCCAAGCCTGGAACGGAAGAGAAGCGACCTTTGGGCATACCTACAATGAAAGACCGAGCGATGCCGCGCACTTGTCAAACTGGCATGCTTAACCAGAATGGGAAGCGCGATTTGAACCTAACTCCTACGGGTTCAGACCTGGACGTTCATGCCAAGATGCGGTCGAGGCTATATTTTCAAGCATCAATAAAAAGCCTAAATTCGTGCTGGATGCCGACATATCAAAATGTTTTGACCGCATCGACCAAGAAGCACTGCTCAGAAAACTAAATACATTCCCCACCATTCGCCGACAAGTTCGAGCATGGTTAAAAGCTGGAGTGATGGACGGTACACAGTTGTTTCCTACATCTCAAGGTACGCCACAGGGCGGGGTCATTTCTCCGTTACTAGCAAATATAGCCTTGCACGGAATGGAAAAACGAATCAAACAGTTCGCAGACACTCTGCCTACTCGAAGTGGTCATGGCAAACGGGATAACCGATATAGCCTCAGCCTGATTCGTTATGCTGATGACTTCGTAAGCGCGACACGATGTCGCATGTTGTGAGTGAGGAGGTAACTTCTCTAGGCTAGTGTCCAAACCTATCCTCAATCTCCAAGGGCATCACTG